>JAGCGE010000034.1 GCA_017649745.1 Clostridiales bacterium
GTTGATATCATGTATCATTCGATGATGGAGAGAGAGCCTGATGCCGTCGGTGAGTAGTTCTGGCTTGATTCACTTCATGACTGAATGACCAGAAGAAAGGCTTTAGCTTGCTTCATCAATTCACCTGAATTTACCGGTATATGTTCAAATTACGGAGTAACGAGAGGCGATCTCCCGCTTACTGAAGCCGTAGATATCTATACCGAGAAGTCCATGTTTGTAACAGGAGTCTACAGAGCGATCCTCGGAAGAGATCCTGATCCAGAAGGACTTAAGACATGGACAAGATATATCGCTGATGGTAATTCAGCGTCTGACTTCCTCGTAGGATTCCTCGCAAGTGAGGAGTTTTCGAAAAGGGGATTAAGCGATTACGAATACATGGCCTGCCTTTATAACGCTTGCCTCGGAAGAAGTGGTGGCGAGCAGGAGCTCAACAACTGGGTAAACTTCATGAATGAACATAAGGTGAGCCGTAAGTACATGCTCACTATGGTCATCTACTCTCAGGAGTTCGCTAACAGATGTGCAGCTAACGGAATCAATGTTGGAAGCGTAACATTTACGGAGAATCGCGATAACAGTATCGGAAGAAATGACTTCGTAATCACAGCTTTCAACGGCATCCTCGGAAGAGAGCCTAGCATTGATGATCTTAACTACTACACAGGCGAACTTTCAGGAACGATGACAGGTAAGCAGTTCTTCACATCAATGCTCGGAAGCAAGGAATTCACATCAAAGAATCTCTCAAACCGTGATTATGTTATTGCAGTCTATAGCGGTGTATTGGGAAGAGCTCCTTCTGAAAGCGAGATCACAAACGCATCAAAGAGGATCGGTTCAAACGGCAAGAGTGTCTTCCTCGACGACGTATTCGGAAGTGAAGAATTCAAGAATCATTGTAAGACAGGCTACGTTGCAGCTCTTTTCAGCAACGGTTGGAATACTTCTTCTGCAGGTAAGGTTTACATGCAGGATGGCAACTTCCTTTCAGGTTGGCAGAGGATTGATGGCGAGCGCTACTATTTCGATCCAACAACAAAGGGAATGGCTACAGGCTGGACATATGTAAACGGTCTTAAGTACTATTTCGGTAACGACGGTAAGCTCCGTCAGGATGTAAGAAGCGTTATCGGAAGCCAGGATTCCTACTACCTTACAGTCAACTGTACAACAAATACGATCATGGTCTATGCGAAAGATGATTCCGGTTCTTATAACGTTCCTGTAGTCGCATTTATCTGTTCGTCTTCAGCAGGCGGTGTTACACCTTCAGGTACATTCACTATCCAGCGTCTCCAGGCTTGGAGAGAGCTTATGGGACCATGCTGGGGTCAGTACTGTTCAAGGATTACAGGTAACTATCTGTTCCATTCTGTATGGTATTATCAGAACGGTAACCCTAATACACAGTCTGTTACACAGTACAACAACCTTGGTAAATCAGTATCACACGGATGTATCAGACTTACTGTTGCTGATGCTAAGTGGATCTTCGATAACTGTAACGGATGTTCCGTAAGGGTATTCTATTCAGGCGAAGCTGCTCCATTCGACAGACCGGTACCACCACCGATCACAAGGATCTACGGCGATTACGGTCACGATCCGACGGACGAGTGGCATTAATGATCTGAACTGATAAAAGGGCTTTCTCAACACATCTTGAGAAAGTCCTTTTTGTGTGCACAGTGCACATAAATTACCACATATTGTGAGGGTAAAGAGTGTAGGCATTTATATAATAATAATATATAATGTCTTTGGACTATGCCAAGTACAAAACGGAGGACTGATAAATGAAAGTTGTTATTCTGGCAGGCGGATTCGGAACGAGGATCAGCGAGGAAAGTCAGTATAAGCCTAAGCCGATGGTAGAGATCAGCTCTAAGCCTATCTTGTGGCACATCATGAAATACTATTCGGCATTCGGATTTAACGAGTTTATTATCTGCTGCGGATATAAGCAGTATGTTATCAAAGAGTGGTTCGCAGATTATTATCTTCACAACTCTGATGTAACTTTCGATTTCACAAAAGAGAACAGGATGATCGTTCATAAGAATCATACAGAGCCTTGGAAGGTAACTCTTGTTGATACGGGACTTAATACAATGACAGGTGGACGTATCAAGAGGATACAGAAGTATGTCGACAATGAGCCTTTCATGCTCACATACGGAGACGGCGTATGTAACGTTGATCTCAATAAACTTCTCGAATTCCATAACCAGAAGGGTAAGATCGCTACTATGACTGCCATCAATGTAGGACAGCAGTTCGGTTGTCTTGATATGGCAGAGGACGGATCCGTATTGAGATTCCGTGAGAAGAGCGAAGCAGACGGTGCAATCATCAACGGCGGTTACATGGTACTTGAGCCTGAGATATTCAATTATATCGAAGGCGATTCCACTGTTTTCGAGAAGGCACCTATAGAGAATCTTGCCAAGGACGGACAGCTTAATGCTTATGTTCATGACGGTTTCTGGAAGTGCATGGATACTAAACGTGACAAGGAACTCTTGGAATCACTTATCGATTCCGGTAAGGCACCTTGGATGATCTGGGAGGAATAAGATGTTCGATCCGGAATTTTACAAGGGTAAGAGAGTATTTCTTACGGGTCACACTGGTTTTAAGGGAACATGGATGAGCAGAGTGCTCGTCAACAGCGGAGCGATACTTACGGGTTATTCACTCGAAGCTCCGACAGATCCGGATCTTTTCTCGATGGCAGACGTCGAGGGTAAGATGACATCCGTGATCGGTGATATCAGAGATTTCGACAAGCTTTATGAAGTTTTTAAGAAGGCGGAGCCTGAGATCGTCATTCACATGGCAGCTCAGCCTATCGTAAGGGATTCTTATAAGGATCCGAAGTACACATACGAGACTAACGTAATGGGTACGGTAAACATCATGGAATGTGTAAGACTTACAGACAGCGTTAAGTCTTTCCTGAATGTTACTACAGACAAAGTCTACAAGAACAATGAATGGGAATGGGGCTATAGAGAAAATGAGCCTTTGGACGGATTCGACCCATATTCGAATTCCAAGTCCTGCAGTGAGCTCGTTACTCACAGCTACAAGTCTTCTTTTTTCGCAGACGGCAAGGTTGCTATCTCCACTGCAAGAGCAGGTAATGTTATCGGAGGCGGTGACTTCGCTAACGACAGGATCATTCCTGACTGCGTAAGAGCTTATCTCTCAGGTAACGACATCGTTGTAAGAAATCCTTATTCCACAAGACCATATCAGCATGTACTTGAGCCTGTAATGGCTTATCTCATGATCTGCGAGAAACAGTATAAGGACGGAGCAGTCGCTTCATGGTATAATGTCGGACCTGACGACAGTGACTGCGTAACGACAGGTGATATCGTCAACATGTTCGTTAACAGCATGGGTGACGTTAAGAGAGTCGATAAGGCTGACAAGGAAGGACCTCACGAAGCTAACTTCCTTAAGCTCGACTGCAGCAAGATAAAGAGAACTCTCGGTTGGAGAGCTACCTGGGATATAAACGAAGCAGTCGCACGTGTTTGCGAGTGGACGAGAGTTTATAAAGAAGGCGATCTTACTAAGATCCCTGAGATCATGGATGAGCAGATCAAGGCATTCATGAACGGTGATAAGATAACAAAATAATTTTTTAGGAGCGTACATATATGTTCGAGAACATGTCAGAAACAGAAGCCAGAGAACAGATCTTAGGTATGGTAAAGGATTACTGTGATAAGTATCACAATAATCAGGCACCATTTAAGGAGGGAGACAGGATCCCTTATGCAAGAAGAGTATACGGACACGAGGAGATGGTAAATCTCGTAGATAGTTCACTCGAGTTCTGGCTTACTGCAGGAAGATATACAGACCAGTTTGAGAAGGCTTTTGCTGAGTACTTGGGAGTCAGATTCTGCTCACTTGTTAACTCAGGTTCATCAGCTAACCTCAATGCATTTATGGCTCTTACAAGCCCGCTTCTCAAGGAGAGAAAGATCAACAGAGGTGATGAGGTGATCACTGTTGCAGCAGGATTCCCTACAACAGTTGCTCCTGTTATCCAGTACGGTGCAGTACCTGTATTTGTTGACGTTACTATCCCACAGTACAACATCGATGTAACTAAGCTCGAGGCAGCACTTTCTCCTAAGACAAAGGCTGTTATGATCGCTCATACACTCGGTAATCCTTTCGACCTTGGTGCTGTTAAGGAATTCTGTGACAAGCATAACCTCTGGCTCGTAGAAGATAACTGCGATGCTTTGGGTTCCAAGTACACAATCAATGGTGAGGAGAAGTTCACAGGTACTATCGGTGATATCGGAACATCTTCTTTCTATCCACCACACCACATGACAATGGGTGAAGGTGGTGCCGTTTATACAAACAACCCTATCCTTCACAAGGCTATCAGATCTTTCCGTGACTGGGGTCGTGACTGCGTATGTCCTTCCGGTAAGGATAACATCTGCGGACACAGATTCGACAGACAGTATGGTCAGCTCCCACTCGGTTACGATCACAAGTATGTATACTCACACTTCGGTTATAACCTCAAGGCAACAGATCTTCAGGCTGCAGTAGGATGCGCTCAGATCGTTAAGTTCCCTTCATTCGTTGAGAGAAGAAGACAAAACTTCGACAGACTCAAGGCAGCTCTTGCAGGACTCGAGGATAAGATCATCCTTCCTGAGCCATGCGCTAACTCCAAGCCATCATGGTTCGGTTTCCTTATAACATGTAAGGAAGGCGTAGACAGCTTTAAGGTTGTTGATTACGTTGAGAGCCACGGTGTTCAGACAAGAAGACTTTTCGCAGGTAACCTTACTAAGCACCCATGCTTTGATGAGATGAGAGAGACAGGCGAAGGTTACAGAATCGTTGGCGATCTCACAAACACAGACCGTATTATGAACGATACATTCTGGATCGGTGTTTACCCGGGAATGACAGACGAGATGATCGACTATATGGCTAAGACTATCAGGGAAGCATTGTCATGAGCGAAGAGAACGAAGAATTGACAACTGCTGATCTTCAGTCCGAGGAGAAACCGAAAAAGGGACTTGTCGCGCTCATCGTACAGTTCTTTAAATTCGGTATTGTAGGACTTATCAATACGGGTGTATCATTTGCGGTTAATACACTGTCCCTTATGTTCTTCTATAAGGTTCTCGGTATACCTGAAGACAATAAGATAAGTTACTGGACTTCATCGATCCTCGCTTTTATCATCAGCGTTTTGAATGCGTATATTCTCAGCAATAAGTTCGTATTTAAGAACAAGGAAGGCGAAGAGCGAGTCTGGTGGAAAGTCCTTATCAAGACATACATCTCTTATGCCGGAACAGGACTTATCCTTAACAACATTCTTCTTTGGATGTGGAATGATGTTATTCATGTCGGACAGTATTTCGGATGGCTCGCAGATATCATCAACAATATGGGAATCTCAATGACAGGAGACAGACTTGTTTCTTACATCGCTCAGTTCCTTAACATGGCGATCACGATTCCGCTTAACTTTATAATGAATAAGTTCTGGGCTTACAGAGGAAAAAAGAAAGAGGTACAGGAATGAACAACGTAAGTTTGCTTGATTGTACATTACGTGACGGAGGCTATCTGAACGACTGGAAGTTCGGAAGAAATACTATCGTCAATATTTTCGAGAGACTTGTTGCTTCCAAGGTAGATTATATCGAGCTTGGATTCATCAATGAGAATAGAGAGTACGATCCTGACCGATCCATATTCCCGGATGTTAAGTCAATGACTAAGACATACGGAAATCTTGATGCAGGCGGAGCTAAGAAGGTCGGTATGATCGATTACGGTACGCTTGATATCAGCCGCGTATGCCCACAGTCAGAAAGCTGCATCGATGTTATCCGCGTTATCTTTAAGAAGCACATTCGAAAAGAAGCTATGGCTTATGTTAAGCAGATCAAGGATCTCGGATATACGGTTTTCGCGCAACTCGTATCTATCACAAGCTACGAGGATGATGAACTTTTGGATCTCATCCGTATGGCTAATGAAGTTAAGCCTTATGCCGTATCGATGGTAGATACTTATGGTCTTTGCCACAGCGATACGCTCCTTCACTATGCAAATATCCTTAATGACAATCTCGATCCTGAGATCTGCCTCGGATATCACGCACATAACAATTTCCAGCTTGGTTATGCTAACTGCATCGAACTTTTGACAGGTCTTAAGACAGAAAGAGATCTTCTCGTTGACGGCACTATCTATGGCATGGGTAAGAGCGCAGGTAACTGCCCTTTGGAGCTCCTTGCGATGTACCTTAACGACAGGAGAGGCAAGAACTATAACGTATCTCAGATCCTTGAGGCATGCGATTCACAGATCATCAATTTCCAGAAGGAAACACCTTGGGGTTATTCGATGTTCTACTTCATCGCTGCATCTAATGACTGTCATCCGAACTACGTAAGCTACCTCATGAACAAGAGAACGTTGTCAGTTATGCAGGTCAACACGATCCTTGAAAGGATCCCTTTTGAAAAGAAGCTTATGTACGATGAGAAGATCATCGAGAAGCTCTATAGTGACTATCAGGAGATCGAAGTTGATGACAAGGAAGATCTTGCTAAGCTCAAGGAAGCTATCGCTGATAAAAAGGTTCTCGTTTTGGGCCCTGGTACAAGTGCTACTACTGAGGAATCCAAGGTTCAGGATTTCATCATCAGCAATGATCCTATCATCATTTCGATCAACTATATCCCTTCTACGATAAAGCCGGATTTCTGCTTTATCACAAACAAGAAGAGATTCGTTCAGCTCTCTTCCAACATCGCGAAAAATGCTGATACATTCAAGGTTATTGCAACATCAAACGTAACGAGTTCAACTTATACTTTCGATTATACGATCAAGTATTCGAACCTTCTCGATTACAATGCTCAGATAATCGACAACTCTTTCTTGATGCTCCTTAAGGTCTTGAAAAGGATCGGTATTGAGGAAGTATTCGTAGCAGGATTCGATGGTTATGCAACGGATGACAGCCCGAACTACATCAATCCTGATATGGAATATCAGTTCACTTCAGCTGAGGCTGCAGAGCTCAATCAGTATGTTATCGGTGAACTGAGTAAGCTCTCTTCCGGATTTAAGGTAAACTTCCTTACATCCTCTTACTACAACACGAAGGAGTAAGCGAAGATGAGCAAGTATAAGGCAGTTTTATTCGATCTCGACGGAACCATCATGGATACTTCCGAAGGTATCCTCATGTCCATCAGGGAAGCAGCTTCGATGCTTGGTCTTCCTGAACTTCCACCTGAGGTATTAAGGACATTCATCGGACCTCCGATAGAGTGGTCTTTCGAAGATAAGTACGGCATCCACGGTGATGATCTTAAGAAGGCAGCATTGACCTTCAGAGACCGTTACAGCAACGTTAATCTTCTTCACGCTAAGCCGTATGACGGTATTTTCGAGCTTTTCGGAAAGCTAAGAGAGAACGGCATCGGAACGGCGATCGCTACCTACAAGAAGCAGGATTATACTATGAAGCTTCTTGAGAATTTCGGTGTAGATAAGATGGTCGACGTCATCTACGGTTCAGACTATGAAGGCAAGCTGAAAAAGTCTGACATCATCGAGCTTTGCATCAAGGATCTTGGTGTATCTAAGGATGAGGTACTTATGGTAGGCGATTCAAAGCATGATGCTACCGGTGCTGAAGCCATCGGAGTTGATTTCGCAGGTGTATCTTTCGGATTCGGATTCGAGGTGCAGGACGATATCAACGAGTATAAACATGTAATCTATGTCGATAAAGCCATGGATCTTTACGACTTTATCGTTAAGTAAAAAGGAGAATACAAAATGGAGATCAAGATAGCACATCTGATTGCTGATTTTCTTGTTGAGAAGGGAGTTAAGCACGTCTTTACTGTTACAGGCGGCGGCGCTATGCATCTTAACGATGCTCTCGGTCACAAGGAAGGCTTAACATCCATCTATAACCACCACGAGCAGGGATCTTCTATCGCTGCAGAAGGTTATGCGAGACTTACGGGTAAGATCGCCGTATGCTGCGTAACCTCAGGCCCAGGCGGAACGAATGCCATCACAGGCGTTATGGGAGGATACTTAGATTCCATCCCTATGTTCGTTCTTTCGGGACAGGTAAAAAGAGAGACTACTTTGTGGTCGACTGATGTACCTCTTCGTCAGCTCGGCGATCAGGAATTCCCTATCATCGACTCCGTTCAGAATATGACCAAGTATGCCGTTATGGTAACTGAGCCTAACGACATCCTCTATCATCTCGAAAAGGCATGGTTCCTCGCTAATAACGGACGTAAGGGACCAGTTTGGCTCGATATCCCACTTGATGTTCAGGCAGCTAAGGTTGATAAGGATTCACTCCGCCGTTTCGAGGGAAGCGATGAGCAGAAAGCTCTCTGCGCTAAGGAGAACCCTTCATACAGCGAAGATCAGACAAAGGCTATCCTTGATAAGCTCTATAACGCAAAGCGTCCTGTTATCCTTGCAGGTACCGGTGTTAATGTAGCAGAAGCTAAGGATGAGTTCCTTAAGGCAGCTGCTAAGCTTAAGATCCCTGTAGTAACAGCATGGAATGCCCATGATCTTATGACTGACGATAATCCGTACTACTGCGGAAGACCAGGTACAGTCGGAACAAGAGGCGGTAACTTCGTAGTTCAGAATGCAGACGTACTCTTCGTTATCGGATGCCGTATGAACATCCGTATGATCAGCTATAACTACAAGGAGTGGGCTAAGGAAGCTTACAAGATCGTAGTCGATATCGACGAGGCTGAGCTTAGAAAGCCAACAGTCAACGTTGATATGAAGGTCAATGCTGATCTTACAGACGTACTTAAGTCTATCAACGCTTCTTCTTACGAAGCTAATCCTATCCACGAGGCATGGGTCAAGTGGGGTAGAGACATCGATGCTAAGTATCCTGCATGTCTTCCTTCTTACGATGAAGTTAAGAGCCCTGTTAATCCTTATGTCTTCATTGACAAGTTCAGTAATGCTCTTTCTGAGGGTGACAAGGTTATCTGCGGTAATGGTTCTGCTTGTGTAGTTACTTTCCAGGGCTTCCACGTAAAAAATGATCAGAGACTTTTCACTAACTCAGGCTGCGCTGCCATGGGTTACGGATTCCCTGCAGCTCTCGGTGCATGTGTTGCAGAAGAAGGCAAGAGAGTTATCTGTGTTGACGGCGACGGTTCATTCCAGATGAATATCCAGGAGCTTCAGACAGTTGTCTATAACAAGCTCAACCTCAAGATCTTCATCATGAACAACAATGGATATCACTCCATCAGACAAACACAGACAAACCTTTTCACACCACCTCTCGTAGGTGTATGTGACGGTAACGGTTTAAGCTTCCCTGATCTTGAGAAGCTTTCTGCCGCATACGGTATCAGATATGTAAGGATCTCCGATTCTTCTGAGGTTGAATCGAAAACACTTGAAGCTATCAGCGGTAACGATCCTGTCCTCTGTGAAGTAATCCTTAATGAGAAGCAGACATTCTCACCTAAGCTCTCATCCAAGGTTCTTCCTGACGGAAAGATCGTATCACCTCCTATCGATGATATGTTCCCATTCCTCGAGAGAGATGAGTTTGACGCTATCAAGGAATCCGTTCCTAACAAGTAAGGAGAATTCATGAAAAGAGCCGTAATTACAGGTTGTACCGGTATGCTGGGATTAGCCCTCATCAGGAAGCTTTTGAAAGAAGGCTATGAGGTTATCGCAGTTATCCGTCCGGACAGCAAGAGAGCAGATAACATTCCTGAAGATGACAGGATAACTGTAGTCGAGCTTCCTCTTGAAGATATCGGAACATTGCCTGCGGTATTAAAGCCGCTTGGCATAGAAGAAGCTTCACTCTTCTTCCATTTCGCTTGGGGCGGAACCTCAGGTGCCGCAAGAAACGATATGGAACTTCAGAAGGAGAATATCGCTGCTTCGCTAAAGGCAGTCGATGCTGCTTCTGAGCTTCATTGCGAAGTCTTCATGGGCGCAGGTTCCCAGGCAGAATACGGACGTGTTCCTGACGGAACGAAGCTTAGCGGCAAGACACCTTGTGATCCTGAGAACGGATACGGTATCGCTAAGTATGCAGCCGGAAAGATGACGAGAGTCAAGGCTCAAAGTCTTGGAATAAAGCATATCTGGGTAAGAATCCTAAGTACTTACGGTGAATTCGACGGTGCTCATACAATGGTAATGAGCATGGTAAGTAATTTCATCGACGGTAAGCGAGCTTCATGTACGAAGGGCGAGCAGATGTGGGATTATCTTTACTGTGACGATGCGGCTAACGCATTCTATCTCGCAGCAACCAAGGGCATAGACGGTAAAGTCTATCCTGTAGGTTCAGGTGAGGTGAGACCGCTTGCTGATTATATAAGAGATATAAGAGATGCGATCGATCCGACGCTTGAGATCGGATTTGGTGAAGTAGATTATTATCCGGGTCAGGTTATGTATCTTTGCGCAGATATTGCCGAACTTACGGCTGATACGGGTTTTAGACCGGAGTATACTTTTAAAGCCGGTATAGAGAATACAATAGAGTGGTACAAAGAGAGGAAGAACTCATGAAGAAGATATCTATTTTGATACCTTGTTACAACGAAGAACTTAACGTGGAGCCTATGGCACAGGCATTGACAGAGATGTTTGCCAGGGATCTCCCGAATTACGATTATGAGATAGTATTTATCGATAATGATTCCCGTGATCTTACGAGACCTAAGCTCCGCATGCTTTGCGAGAATGACAAGAGGATCAAGGCTATTTTCAATGCCAAGAACTTCGGTCAGTTTAATTCTCCTTATTACGGTATGCTCCAGACTACAGGTGACTGTACGATCTCTATGGTCTGTGATTTCCAGGATCCTATCGAACTCATCCCTAAGTATGTTAAGGAATGGGAGAACGGCTACAAGATCGTTATCGGTATCAAGACTTCTTCTAAGGAAAGCAAGATCATGTATCTTCTTAGAAGTATGTATTATAAGCTCATCAAGAAATTTTCTGATGTTGAGCAGATCGAGCACTTCACAGGTTCAGGTCTTTACGACAAGAGCTTCATTAAGGTTCTTCGCGACCTTAAGGATCCTAAGCCGTTCCTTAGAGGTATCGTAGGTGAACTCGGATTCGAGCGTAAGGAGATTCCTTATGAGCAGCCACAGAGAAGAGCAGGTAAGACAAGTAATAACTTCTACAGACTTTACGATGCAGCTATGCTCTCCATTACTTCATATACAAAGATAGGACTTCGTATCGCTACTATTGGCGGCGCAATCTTCTCATTCTGCAGCCTTATCGTTGCTCTTGTTTACTTCATCTTGAAGCTCTGCATGTGGGATTCGTTCCCTGCTGGTATGGCTCCTGTTGTTATCGGTATGTTCGTAATGGGCTCTGTTGAGATGTTCTTTATTGGCCTTCTCGGTGAGTATATCCTTAACATCAACGACCGTATCATGAACAGGCCATTGGTAGTTGAAGCAGAGAGACTTAACTTCGACGAAGAGAAGAAATAACATCCAACATTACATAACTGTAAGATTCGCGTAAGCAAAATCGATAGTACGTTGTTCATTTCAGGGCTATTATAATAGTGAAGAAGAGAAAACACCCGATTACAAAAGGGAGATTTATGAAATGAACAACTTAAGAACTATCGATGAACTCACATCTGAGGAGTATCAGGAATTGAAGATAATCCTGTTATTCAGTGATGATGAGCAGTTCTACGAAGACATTGATGAGATCACGGATGAGTCTGTATTCGCTAAGTTCGGATCCATGACTTTCAAACGGGAGGATTTCAGCTGTAACTTCGTAGCTTAATATAGTCACCCACCACAAACACTTCATAACCCTATTAATTAAAATGCCTTTGAACATTATGCCCCCCGTTCAGAGGTATTTTAATGTCCGAAAACATCAGTAGATCTGATAGATGATCGTGTTATTATCCTCAGGGAAGTAAGCTACCTGCTTAAGGTTAGTAGCAAAGAACTCGGCATTATAAACGTGGTTGCCGCGCTTATCTGTAAGATCATAGAACTCCGCATCGAAAAGAAGATATCTGATCTCACGTTCCTTACAGTAGAATACGAATTTGTCGATATCGCCGTCACATCCTGTTACGAGCCACTGATAGACATCGTCACGAGTATATGTGTCGTGACCTGCTGACATTGCGTAATAAGGCCAGCCGAAGTATGATGGACGTCCAGCAAGATAGAAACGGTTGATGGACCACATAGGTGTAAGGAAAACATCATTAGGAGAAGTGTTTTCGGTGATCCATTTTGTAACTTCTGATTCAGTATCGATATTGAGGTGATTCCTGTTCAGATTGATATATGTGCGCCACTCAACGATTCCGGTTCCAGTAAGACCCGGGATGAGGAATAGTGCGACAAGGACGGAAAGGACTTCCATCGGAATATAGATGCCCAAAGGAAGGACAATGCCGCTCTTTTTCGAGGACTCCTCGGAAGCCATCTTAGCCTCGAGCTCATCGTTATCGAGAGGGAGGAGTTCAGGGAGAAAATCGCTTTTTCGAGCGCATCTGAAAGGTATGATAAAGAGGTTCGAGAGGACTATTGCGACGAAGATGTTCATGAGGATCAGGGAGATCTGGATGAACTTGTGGTTCGCGAGCATCTCGAATGAAACTTTAATGTTAAATGCGAAGATCGTCGGGAACAGGAATGTGATAAGAAGGCATGATCTGTAGACAGGCTTCTTCTTAACGATATCCTTTACAAGGGCGACGATGAAGAAGACTGCTGCAAGGATCATTGTAAGTCCCGTTATAAAGATGATGTACTTTGTAACTCCGGAGAACGACTTGTCTGTGCTGACAAATCCCGTCTCGTGAGTGAAGAAAACGAATTCCTTGTATGAGCCTGAGAAAAGCCTTGTCTGTATGAAAGACGATACTACCGCGCAGACTGCCATGATGAGGTAGCTTAAGCGGTTCTCACTTATGATCGCCATTCCGAACAGGATGAGAAGACCTGCGATGAGCGCGGATCCGTGGATGTACGGCATTACGATTACGAGAATGCATGCCAGGATCAGGCTCTTAACAGGGCTGATCGGATCGTTCTTACGAGGTAGCCATGCGTTTTTGCAGAGCATGAAAGCCTTAAATGGATTATCCTTCTGCATGCTGATGAACACTCTTCTGACATAAGGGATGAAGAGTATTACGAGTATCAGGATAAGAGAGACACCAAACATGAGATGTCGCTGATTGGCATAAACGTTTACTGCCCAGATACCCCAGTTATCGTAAGGCGTATCTTCGAACCACTTGAATGAATGCCAGAGCATGTCGAGTGATTTGTTGAGCGTGAAACCTGCATCAGTCATTCTCTTTATTGAAGCATAAACGTTGAATGAGCTTCTGAACAAGATGAGTAAAGGAGCAATGATAAACGGCAATCTCCTGCCGCTCATAAGGACTCCGAGAAGTCCGACAAGGCAGAAACAGCAGACCATTCCGATAATGGATGGAACGTTGATCGCATAATCGATAGGGAGCCCCAGGAACTCGAGGATTCCGCAGAAGAAATAGAAGAAGAAATGATACTGGATACCGTCTCCCGAAAAGTGCATATACTGAGTCGGGAAGTTGGATCCCATACCAAACGATGATGTCATCGCGGTGTGTGGACCGAGGTCTGAAAAAGTCGTGTAACCTGCTTCCAGGATATTGTTGGAGATCCTGAATGAATAGAAGAACAGGAACGAGGAAATGCATGTGAAGAATATGATCGAAATGCCGTAGAACAGGTTGTTTCTGATCGAAGTGTCGAAGTTAGGGATCTTGCTGTTAGCTTCTGTCTTTCTCTTCATGTTCTTTCCGATAAAGGTGAATATCAGATAGAGATAGAGTACTGAAGAAAGTGCAAGTCCAAACGATAACGGTGATTGAGGTATATGGAGGAAGTTCGTTGCTCTCTTGTAGGAAACTACGTGCGAAAGCGCGAGCGACACATAATATGTCACGAAAGTGGTGACAGATATACCTACGATCGCGCCTGCCGGAAGTTTAAAGAGAATGTCAGGAACTTTGCTCAGTACTTTCTTGCCGGGAGCGATCGCTACGAATAATCTCCTCGTATCAGGAACGAGGTAAGAAACGATCTCGTAGCCCAAGATCACGCATATTGCAAGATAAACCAGTGCGAGCATAATATATCCCCTTTTAATAAGTTAATAATATGATAACAAAACGTATAAGTTCCGAAAAATACAAAAATGTTACGTTAATTATACAGTTCTTTTAAACCTTGGTATCAGTGCTTTTGGGGCAAAAAAAGAATGCTACAATCCTTAAAAATCAAGAAGGACCAAGGGAGATTTTTGTGTATGAAGATCGTGGTTTTGGCAGGCGGTTTAAGTCCTGAAAGAGATGTATCAAAAGCATCATCTAGTCTTATTGCAAACGCACTTTTATCAAAGGGACATCAGGTAGCTGTAATTGACCTCTATGAAGGTATCGAAAATGGTGTCGAACTCGACTCTCTTTTCAGAGAGGGAACAGGAGATCTTTTCTCATATGAGATCCCTGAAACAGAGCCTGATCTTGAAGCATTGATCGCAAGTTTCGGTGGAAGAAGAGCATGGGTCGGACCTCGTGTCATAGAGATCTGTAAGATCGCTGATTCAGTATTCCTGGGACTTCACGGATCTTACGGTGAGAACGGTCAGCTCCAGGCAGTTTTGGATTCAAATGACATAGCTTACACAGGTTCAGGTTATCTCGGATGTGCACTTGCAATGGATAAGGATATCTCCAAGGCGATCATCGCTAGCCGCGGTATCAAGACAGCAAAGTGGTTCGTTAAACCGGCTGAAGATATCACACTTGAAGAAGTTAAAAAGGAGATCGGTATTCCTTGTGTTGTTAAGCCTATCGGATGTGGAAGCTCATGCGGTGTATCTATCGTAAAGACAGATGACGAGTTCAACAAGGCTATCTCTTATGCAGCAAGTTACAAGCAGGAAGTAATCATCGAAGCATTCATCACAGGTCGCGAGATCACAGTTGGTGTTGTTAACGAAAAAGCACTTCCTATTATCGAGATCATTCCTCATGAAGGATTCTACGATTACAAGAATAAATATCAGGCAGGTCTTACAGATCATATCTGTCCTGCAAAATTTACAGAAGAACAGACAAAACGTGCACAGGGTCTCGCAGTAGAGATCTTCAGAGCACTTCGTATGAAGGCATATGGCCGTATCGACATGATCTATGACGAGAAGGCTGACGATTTCTGGTTTATTGAAGCAAATAACCTTCCGGGTATGACCAACACAAGTCTCGTACCTGATGCTGCAAAGGTCGCAGGCATCTCTTATGAGGATCTGTGTGACAGGATCGCAAGATCTTGCGGAAAAGAAGAAATCTGATTATTGCTGAGGTTTTTGGAGTGAAGGAAGTTTTAACGATTGGGATCATTGGGGGCGGCGCGGCAGGCCTGTTTACGGCCTGCCAGCTAAAAAAAACGATGGGCGATAAACCTGTCGAGATCACCATCATCGAAAAGACTTCCGTATTGGGCAAAAAACTCACTTTGACGGGTCACGGCAGGTGTAACATCACTAACAGAAAGACGCCGTCTGAATTTAAAAAGGGACTTCACGAAGCGGGCAACTTTTTATACCCGGCTATAAAAGCGTTCAGTCCGGATGACACGGTAAGATTTTTCGAAGAGGACCTTGGGCTTAAGCTCAAGGAAGAAGATAATAACAGGATGTTCCCTGTGTGTGACAGCGCAGTAAAAGTCAGGGACACGATAGTTTCTTATATTTCCGACAAGGTAAAGACAATATGCGATGCTAAGGTTCTGGACATCGCGAAAACTGACGTTTTCGACGTGTATACGACCAAGGGTGATTTCAAGTTCGATGTGCTTGTCCTGTCATGCGGAGGAGCATCATTTCCGGAGACCGGATCAACGGGTGATTCATATACTTTCGCGTTAGGTCTGGGACACACAGTAGAGCCTATTAGAGCTGCACTTGCTCCTGTAAAAGTTGATAAAGCTTCAAGACAGTTTACCTCTGCTTTAAGCGGAGTTTCAGTCAATGCAAACGCGAGCCTTTATTGCTCGGGTTCTAAATCAGCTTCTTCAGAAGGTGACGTGCTGTTCGCAGATTTCGGACTTACGGGTCCTGCCATCATGGAACTATCGCGTGAGATACCGACTGATATCGTTGACATGAACGGATGGATCGAGCTCGATCTCGCACCGTTTTTGAGCGATGAACAGATCGATAAGGAATTTCAGGAAATGATTAATGAGCATCCTGATACAAAGGTGTCAACATTGGCATCGAAGTATGTTCCTTCATCTGTATCAAAAGAACTGTCGGCTCGTGCAAAAGTGAGTGATCTTTATGCACAGAACTTCACAAAGCAGAACAGGAAGGCTCTCTGTAAAGAGATAAAGCATTTGGAACTCGGTATTGAAGAAGCTCCATCTATTGATAGGGCATATGTTACACGCGGCGGAGTCAGGCTTAAAGAAGTCGATAAGAAAACTATGCAGTCGACAATTGTTGCAGGACTGTATATAATTGGTGAAGCGCTCGACATCGACGGCATCTCCGGAGGTTATAACCTTCAGGCCTGTATGAGCGAGGCATATGCTGTAAGTAAGAGCATATTAGGATAATACTTAGATAGAGGGCAAAAATTATGAGAACAAAAAGTAAGATCGTTGCTATTACACTGATCATATCGATCGTATTAACTTTGGCAGCATGTGGCGGAAAAAAGGATCTGCCAAAATACTCAATTGGTAAGTACGAATTCACGGTAGAGTTGGAAAAATGTGAAGAAAGTACAACCGGTGAAAGACAATCCGTACAACTGTTGCTTACAATGGAAAATGAAGGAATGCCAAAGGATTTCTTTGACAAAAAGATGGAAGAGGGAGTCTTCCTTCTCGACGGCAAAACACCAAGTCCATTCTATACTTATTCGAAAGATAAGCAGGACAATATAACTGCGGTAAAGGTAACATTCATCATGCCGTTAGGTTATGAATTTGACTTTAATGATATTACTATAGAAGAAGTTAGTGATTGAGCATTCAGGTAACCCAACGGAGGTCTGATTATGAGTGAGAACAACTTTAATTCAAACTGGCAGTGCATCTGTGGACAGATCAACAACGGTAATTTCTGTGCTTCATGCGGAAGACCGAAGATGCAAGTTTCAACACCTCCTGTTCAGCCTCAGCCACAATATCAGCAACCAAAGCAACAATACCAACAGCCACAGAAGTCTGTTTCGAAGATCAAGACTGTGAATTTCATCGTAAGTTTGATAGGAATTATCGTCGCATTTCTCGCGAATTTACCAGGTCTGGGCATGTCACTGATGATGGCGGGGTTTTCTCCTTTGTTTATGATGCTCGGAGCGCAATCCGAAGAAGCCATGTTGGAAGCTTGGTTGGTCTTTGCGATCGAATGCATCGTTCTTGCTGCTTTTGTTCTGTCTATTATTTTCAATATTAGAAGTCATAAAATTATAAAGAGAGGACCATATAAAAAATACAAGCCTTTCAGGATATTTATCGCGATCGCCGCAATGTTCTCTGCTGTTGCTTCGATCATATCAACCATCTGGCTTAACACAATGGACGATTATATAATGATGTATATTATTCCTGTTATGGCAATTATTTTCGGCATAGCAACTCTTGTCGTAAACATAATCGACATCAGTTCGAAAACGGCAGAAGAGTGAGAAGTCATTGAGTTATCATATCTTCCTTGTTAAAATAAAACCAATTTGTTGAATCAATAGGGGAGAGGAAACAGATATGAAACGTGACGATTATATTTCTTGGGACGAGTATTTTATGGGTGTTGCAAGCCTTTCTGCACAGCGCAGTAAGGACCCGAGCACACAGGTTGGTGCTTGCATCGTAAATGACGAGAACCGCATAATGACAGTAGGTTATAACGGAATGCCAAGGGGCTGTTCCGACGATGAATTTCCGTGGGAGAGAGAAGGCGGCATGTTAGATACGAAGTATGCTTTCGTATGCCATGCAGAGATGAACGCTATCCTTAACTGCGGTACAGCTGACCTTAAGAATACACGAGTATATGTTACATTGTTCCCTTGCCGTGAGTGCACAAAAGCTCTCATCCAGAAGGGTATTAAGGAAGTTATCTATTTCAGCGATAAGTATCATGATACTGAGGACGCCATCGCAGCAAGAAAGATGCTCGATGCAGCAGGTGTTATCTATAAGCCGTACGAACCAAGCGGCAGGAATATCAATATTCAGGTCTGATATTACTGGTTATGTTCTGTGTAAAGTGCGGAGCTTCCATCGAAGAAGGTAATGACTTCTGCAATAAATGCGGAAGCCCTGTATCATCGTTGGCTTTTCAAGAGTCGAGTGATGCTCTGAAGATCCTGGAGAAATACCGTACAACAACAGATCTTTATCCTAAATTTCAGCCGGTAGCCGACGATGCCGGGCTAGGCAATGCGACAAGAGCACTGGTATTCGGAATTACTGGACTTGCGGTCCCTGCATGTCTGTTCTGGCTTCCGATAGTCTCATATATTCTGCCCCTCATCTCATGGGTAGTGTCCGTAATAGGTCTTATCAATTGCTACCTCTCGAAAAAGCGCGGCTGCAAGAGGAGAAGACTTAAGGTTGCCTATATACTCAATATCGTGACTTTTGTATTGAGTGTAATAGCGATCGCGATAATGATAATAGCTATCCTTATATATCTGATAGTCGTTTTAGTTAATGATTTGTAATGATTTATTGTTGCATATTGAGGCTTCGGTGCTTATAATATGCACATATCGTAAATGCTTTGATTGAGAGGAGTAGTCTCCTTATTGGCGGCAACAGGGACTGAAGGTCTTGACTGAGAACCTTCATTGCATTGCAAAGTAGATGAAGTTCGCTCATGAGCAGGAATGCTGAAGATCATGTTGTAGGTGTTCACGGAAGTCCACCGTTATCTGGGACGAAGAATTGTTGGATTCTTGCTGAGAGCAGTCTTTTCGAAAAGACTGAAGATGGGTGGTAACGCGTATATTATACGTCCCGTCAACGGATAAAATTCCGTTGGCGGGATTTTTGTTTATCCGAAGCAAGATGCGAAAGGAGAAAGAAAATGGCAAAAGAGTTCGAGACATTCATCTGGGATGAAAAGAATGAGTGCATGAGTGATGACGAGCGTGAAGTGCTTGTAAGCGAGAGGATCAGAAAATGCGTAAAGAGACTTTACGAGAAGGTTCCTTATTACAAGAAGAAACTCGACGATGCAGGTATCAAACCTGAGGATATAAAAGGAACGGAGGACCTGTGGAAACTGCCTTTCACGGATAAGTTCGATTTCAGGGACAATTATCCGTTCGGAACTTTGGCAGTGCCAAGAGAGGAAGTTGAGCGTTTCCATGCTTCATCCGGAACAACAGGCCGTATGAAGGTAGTAGGATATACTCACAATGATATCGAGCTCTGGTCTGACATGCTCTGCAGATCTTTCGCCATGGCTGGTATGAAGAAGAACGATCTTGCTCATATCTCTTACGGATACGGATTGTTCACGGGAGGTCTTGGCCCTCATTATGCATGTGAGAAGTTCGGTGCAACCGCTATCCCTGTATCAACAGGACAAACTGACAGACAGATCATGATCCTTACCGACTGGAAGCCGGATGTAATCTTCTGTACACCTACATATATGTTGAACCTTCTCGACAAGATGGATGAGAAGGGCGTCGACAAGAGCCAGCTCAACTTAAGAACAGGTATCTTCGGAGCTGAGGCTTGGACAGTAGAGATGAAGCAGGAGATCGAGGAGAGAGCAGGTATCAAGGCATTCGATATCTACGGTCTTTCTGAGGTCTGCGGACCTGGTGTCGGCTGCTCATGCGAGAAGGGTAATCTTATTCATATTCAGGCAGATCACTTCTGGCCTGAGGTTGTTGATCCTGAGACAGGTAAGCCGCTTCCTGACGGAGAGTTAGGCGAACTCGTATTCTCATCTATAACGAAGGAAGCTCTCCCGCTCATGAGATATAACACTCATGACCTTACAAGGATCTATCATGGTAAGTGTGCATGCGGAAGAACAACTCCAAGGATCGAGAAGATCACAGGTCGTGCTGATGACATGATGGTAATCCGTGGTGTTAACGTATTCCCGAGCCAGATCGAGGAAGCTATCGGTAAGCATACTGATGCTGTATCTTTGAACTATCAGATCTTCGTTGATCGTATTAACAACCAGGATTCAATCTACGTTAAGCTCGAGCTTAAGCCAAATCTCTTCTCTGATACAGTTGGTGATCTCGCTAAGCTCAATAAGGCTATCGAGGCAGATATAACTTCTATAACAGGACTTCATATTAGAGTTCAGCTCGTTGAGCCTAATACACTTCCGAAGTCAGAAGGAAAGATGAAACGAGTAATTGATTCCAGGTTCAAGTAATCAATTAAGTGGGGCAACTTATGAGAGGGATCAAGTATATTCTGTCAACTTTGTTGACGGTCATATTGGTTATTAATGTAGCTTTCGGTGCTGTTTTGGCAGCGCCGGAAGCTACTGTCGATTCTACAAATCCTTGGGATACAGGAGGACAGATAACACTTACCTTGAGCGGCTGCGATGGTTATAACAAGATCACCGTTGTTGCTGATTTCGGCGGTAAGGTTACTAGTGCTTCAGGCTGGGGATTTGATTCTTATACTGTTGACGGCAGCAAGGTAACAGCTGTCGTATCAAGAGGCGGTTCGAATGACTGGGCTTTTAACGGCAGTGTCGGTATTCAGGTAGACGGTTCCGGCATCAAGGACATAAAGCTCGTATCAGTAACTGGCGATCAGGATGCAGGAACGGTTACTACTGCAACTACAACTACGACAACTGCTGCAACGACTGCAGAAACGACTCAGTCAGGTTCTGACAACAATACTGCACCTGTTAGTCAGGAGGGTAAGTCAGGTGATGACTGGCTCACGACAAAGGGCAGTAAGATCGTTGATAAGAACGGAACTGAAGTATGGCTTACGGGTGTTAACTGGTTTGGCTATAACACGGGAACGAATATCTTTGACGGTTGCTGGTCTTGTAACATGGACCAGTCACTTAAGGCTATCGCAGATAGAGGTTTCAATCTTCTGAGGATCCCGATCTCTGCTCAGCTCCTTCTCGATTGGAAGGGCGGCAATTATCCGCAGGCTAACTTCAATCAGTCTAATAATGCAGAACTTGTTGGTATGAACAGTCTTGAGATCTTTGACTATGCACTCTCACGCTGTGAAGCTTATGGCCTTAAGGTAATGCTCGATATCCACAGTGCTGAGACGGATGCATCTGGTCATAACGCACCTCTTTGGTATACCGATAAGGTATCTGCCGATCAATTCCTTGAGGCTCTCGATTGGGTATCTGCAAGATACAAGGATAACGATACGATCATTGCTTACGATCTTAAGAATGAGCCGCATGGCGCGGGTAACGAACAGAACAGAGCTATCTGGAATGATTCGAAAGATGAGAATAACTGGAGATATGTTGCTTCTCTTGCAGGTAACAAGATCCTCGATAATAACCCAAATGCTCTGATCGTTATCGAAGGTATCCAGATCTTCCCTAAGGATATTAATTCCAACAACTTTACATCCATGAATGAGGGTGACTACTATAACGCATGGTGGGGTGGTAACCTCATGGGCGTTAAGTATTATCCTGTTGATCTTGGATCACCTGAGCGTAATAAGCAGATCGTTTATTCACCTCATGATTACGGTCCTGCAGTATACGAGCAGCCGTGGTTCCATTCTGGATTTGATTATCAATCGCTCATGGATGAGTACTGGTATGATTACTGGTTCTACATCATAGATCAGGATATAGCTCCTGTCCTTATAGGTGAGTGGGGCGGATTCATGTCAGGTGATAATCTCACATGGATGACTTACTTAAGACAGCTCATTAACGAGCATAAGATCCACTACACATTCTGGTGTTTTAATGCTAACTCAGGTGATACGGGTGGACTTGTAAAAGATGACTTCACGACATGGGATGAGGATAAGTACTCATTTGTTTCTGAAGTTCTCTGGACTGACGGAGGTCAGCATGTTGGTCTCGATCACGAGATACCTCTCGGAGGCTCAGGTGTTAACTTAGGATCCATAAGCGGTACTGTTGAAGTTGAAGAGACTCAGCCGACTGAAGAGACAGAACCAAGTGAGACGACTGAGACAACAGAAGAGACGAAGATCACTTCCGAGACGATATCCAATGAAGAACTTCTTGGTGATATCGAAGAGACTAAGGTCAAGACTCCGCATGAGAGCAAGCTTAAGATCTCTACACTTGGCACGATCGTAACAGTACTCATCATAGTTGCAGTATTGATCACCGGCGCGATCATAACATTCGCTGTAATACGAATGGTTTCATACAAACGCAAAGGTAGTAAATGACATTTTAAAACCCCTGAGGATTGAACCTCAGGGGTTTATGTTATCTTTGATTATCGGTTTTATCAGCTCTCAAGGGCTGCATCGATGTAACCGTCGATCTCTTCTTGGATATCAGGATCGATCATTGAATAGATATCAGTGTGTGATGAATCCTCATCAACATATGTATGGAAGTTATCACGATCAGGAACATCAGGGATCCTAGGCTGATACCAGACATCAGCTCCGCCGTAGAGCATGATGACAGTACAATCTGTTGTCTTTGACCATTCGATGATGCTGTCTCTTACTGAACTGTCATACTTGATTGAATCATATACTTCAGGTGCAAGAGTCATCTTGTAAAGGAGCATATCTTCCATATCTTCAGTGATAACGAGCTTTGCTCCGCTGCCATCCTTTTCGAGCGCTTCCCTTAGGTAAGAGAAATCATATTCGTGCTCGCCGAGTTCCATCATACCTTGGATATAGTAAGGGAAGAACTCTGTGGAGCAGCTCCATGTGTCAGGTTCGTTGGCATAGATAAGGAGGTTCAGCATATCGTCGAGGTATTTGTCCTCACCCTTTTCGTCGAGAACTTTCTGAATACTGCTGAAGCTCTGGCTATACTGCCACATTGCAGTAGCGAATTCGAGAACAGCCATATCGTAGAGGATCTCAGGTGTGGTGAAATCCAGGAACTCGGCACCGCCTTCGATACCGTAATCATAATATTTCTGCTGGAGTTCATCTCTGTTCTTGATAGCTTCTACCTGGAACTCGAGGACGAGCTGACGATATTCGGCAGCCTGTTCCTTGCCGTAGCGCTCGTCACCTATCGTCTCATAGATATTATCGAAAAAGTCTTCACACTGAGGACCGTCGCTGAACGGAGCTACCTGTGGCATGTAGACATCTGCATCTTCAGGGAAGTTCATTGACTGGATCATAGTCGTCATTCCGCCCTTGCTTCCGCCTGTCATGATCCACTTACCAGGCATGACCTGCTTAAGCTCCTCGAAAATGTGATGGATATCGCATGATGCATTGTAGCTTGTAAGGTAGTTCCAGTATTCCGGTTTCGTATTATCAAGACCATCCGGCTTAGATTCACCGAAGAACCTGAACTCAATGCTTACGAAGTTGACATCGTGAGAACCTGCATAAAGGTCGATCCATGTACCATAACTTAAGTAATCGTCAGTCAACATATATCCGTTTACATAGAACTCGTTGACATCAGCGTTGTTGTAACATACCTGAACTCTCTGCTCGAAAGTGCCTGCTGACGGATCTTCCCAATCAAGAGGCTGTTCGATATAGAGCAAAAGATTGAACTCATCAGGACCGATGTTGTCGATCTCTTCAACTCTCGTAACACCATCAAGTGCTTCAAGAGCTTCGACACTAAATTCTTCCGATACGACTGGCTTCGTTTCAGTCGGCTCAGTGGTTTCCTCAGTCTCCTCAGTTTCTTCAGTCTCTTCGGTTTCCTTGGTTGTTTCTTCTGTTTTCTCTGTCTTGCGATGCTTCTTAGTCTTCTTTTTGTCTCTTGTCGACGTTCCTATCGAGCATGAAGACAAAAGGAGCATCATCGCAAGGATCGAAGCAATGATCTTAGTTGAATTCTTCATTATAATTTCCCTTTCCGAAAAAAATAGCACCGATACGTATAAGTACCGGTGCTTTATGATAACTTATTTTGTAAGTTCTTTGAAGAATAATATCTGTCCGTAGACAGGAATCAGATACATGAAGATCCTCGTCCAAGGTTTACCCAAGTCGCGAAGTCTTCTTACTGTCATACTCGTAAGACCGAGACAAGCTGCAGCAGAGAACACCCATGTTACATAACCTACGAACGGGATGTAATCGATAACGCAAGTAGCAATGATAACGAGACCAGCGAAGAGGAAACCGAACCAGTATTCCTTTTTACATGTTGTTCCCTTGAAATCAACGATCTTTGTTACGAAGTTCTTGACCGAAGATCCGAAAGTTACATTCTGAGCGTTACCTGCATTGTTAGTGTAACCGTTGTTTGTGTTGTTGTATTGATAAGTCGGTGCAGGAACTACTGCAGGAGCAGCTTCCTGGACAGGTTGCTGGATAGGCTGTTGAACCGGTTGCTGAATTGGTTCCTGAACAGGAGCCGGTGCCGGATCTTCAACTTTAACGGCTGTGCTAAGGCCTGTTCCGCAAGCAGGACAGAACCTCTGATCATCACCCATTGTTTCACCGCATTTTGGACATGTGATCATAGCAAATACCTCATTTTTATAGTATATTTCGATTCTACTACAAAATTACGTGCTTTTCACAGGTGTATATTTTTTGTTAACAAATCCTTTTAAATCTATTGATTTATTTCTAATCTTTATATAATTAAAGATAGTGTTTTGTGTTATGGAGGGTTAGTTGTGGGGAACATTAAACGCTTCTTATCTTTATTCCTAAGTATTATCATTGTCATGCTCTTTTCGAGCACTGTATTAGCTGATGCTACTTGCACGAAAGATGGTGATGATGGCAGTGACCGATCATATGCTACTCTGAGATTGAGCGGATATGAAGTTGGAGATGAAGTCACAGTTGCGATAACTCTGGATCGTAACGATGTATACGTCAGCAGTTCTCAAAGTGTTGTTTCGATCATAGAAGAAGGCAGCTATACTGTTAAAGTTAAGATTGTACCTTATAGCGAATACAATACTCCTGATGGAACTTATGATCTCTGTTTTAGCGGTGATGTGATGTCTAATGCGAGTATCGAGAGTTGTGTAGTAACAAACGTAACTCATAAGGCTCCGACTGACACACCTACACCTAAGCCTGTAACAGATACGCCGACACCTAAGCCGGTAACTGATACACCTACTCCAAAGCCTGTAACAAATACTCCAACACCAACTACAACAACGGCTCCGACTACGCCTGCACCAACTACAACAGCTCCAACGGCAGCTCCAACAGCAGCTCCAGTAGTGGCTGATGAGACTCAGGTAACGGAAACAGCTGCAGATTCATCCGCAACTGATAAACCGTCAGCTACGCCTACACCTACACCTACTTCTACACCAACACCTACTCCAACAGAAGAACCAACACCTACTGCTACGCCTACACCTACTCCGCCAACGACTATTGACGGAGAGAGAACTTTAGTTCAGGGTGGCGAAGAAACAGAAGATACTGAAGAGACAAAGTTTACGTTCCCTGAACATGACAAGAAGGGAGCTACGATCTCTACATATAAAGGAAAGAGCAGATATACTGCAGGTGATATCATTGGCGGTATCCTGAAGTTCCTTGTGATCATTATCGTTATCGTAATTATCGCCAGGATCGCAGTTCTTAAGATGAACGGTACATATAATGAAGACCTCTTGAAGGAATTCATTCCTAGAAAGAAGAAAGAGGATCCGTTTGTTGCTGAAGTACCTGATACAAAGAACGGATATCTCCAGAAGTCCAACCTTACTGCAGTAAGGCCTATGTACTCTAATGCTGCATCAGAGAGCACAAGGACCAGGGGAGTCAACAAGCATGATGAAAACTCTGTAGAGAAGTCCAATATGGCAGATGCCAGGGATTCTTCTGAAACAGAATAAACAAAATTATATAAATGATATTTGATTTCGGGAGCGGATCTGTGATCTTGCTCCCGATTTTTATAATCCTTGAAAACAGCCGTGATCACGGCTTTAGAGTGTGTCAAAGTTGTGAAGAAAAAGTTCAAATTCTTGAGTGATGAAATTTGATAGCTTTTGTGCAAGTCCTACAAAATGGCGCTTTTCGAGATTTTCGAATAATAGAAGTGAAGGAAAAACCGTGATATAATGTGATCAAATTATTAATATTTTGTGCACTGCATTTTTGTGATCGTTTTGGGGGACGTTATGAAGAGAACACAGGGTAATTTGGGAAGGATCACATCTATCCTTCTTTCGACGGCATTGATCGTCGGATCATTTGGTATCGCTAATGTTAACGCAGCAACTTTAGATGGGATCGCAGGCGATGATATCGTTGTAGTCAGATTTGGTCCTGGAGATCACGATGATAAGGGTCCGGGCGCTAATAAGCCTGATAAGGACAAGGACAAAGAAAAAGATAATAAGCCTAAGCCGGGTGAAGAGAATAAGCCTGATCCGGCAGCTGAGAATAAACCAGACCCGGCCACAGAGAATAAGCCGGATCCTGCTAAGGACAATGCACCTAAGCCTGAAGAACAGAAGGAAGAGGCTAAGACTGAAGAGACAGCAGCAGAACCTCAGAAGAATGATAATGCAGGTTCATCTGACAACACTTCAGAGACAACTCCTGCAGAGCAAAACTCATCTTCTTCTAATAATGAGGCTTCATCAAATAACAACAATTCTCAGACTTCAGGAAGCTCATCTTCTGCAAGTTCAGCAGCTGCTACAACGAGAACTGCTCCTACAAGTGCTCAGTCAAATGACCAGGCTTCTTCAAGTTCGTCGAATTCCGGAAGTTCCTCTTCAAGTTCTTCCAATCAGTCTGATTCTTCAGCAGTTGCTTCAACAACTGCATCAACTTCGACATCAACAACAACTTCTACTACTACTGCTTCCAAGACAACTGAGACAACAAAAGCACCTTCAAGCGACAGCAGCAAGAAGGCTACAACTGAGTCTTCAGAGGCAGTAGAGACTACAGCAGCTGAGACAGAGGCTACCGAAGTAACTGTAAGTGAGACAGAAGTTCAGGAAACTTTAACTACAGTTGAAGAGACAGTAGGAGAAACAGAGATCACTCAAGCTGAAAAAAAGACAACTCCTGCTCAGGTAAATGCAGTTGTTCGTCCTCATAAGAAGAACAACGGCGGTTGGGTATCGTTCTTCCTTATCCTCCTTTTGATCGGTGTAGGCGTTAGACTTGCAGCTCTTAAGATGAATGGTGTAGAGAATTCCGATCTTCTTGTAGAGTTCATTCCTATCAAGAGTATCAAGGATAAGTTCAGACCGGA
>JAGCGE010000361.1 GCA_017649745.1 Clostridiales bacterium
GCTTATGAGGATGCTCATAAGAGACTTCCGAAAAACGGCAAGAAGATCAGGACACCTAGGGGAACAGGTACAGTTTCCGATGTTAATCTCCTTCTCGAAAAGGTTACAGTAAGGTTCGAGACTGAGGACGGAACTGAGGTAGAGACATTCGAATGGGCTCAGCTCCAGCCTTTGAACTCACACGTTCCACCTTGTGAGAACGGCGGATGCGAGGGTTGTCCGGGCGCATCTGCTCAGGCTCCTGAAGCTGATGAAGAGGGAATAGATAAATAAGATTTTGAATTTATACAAATTAGTGTATAATCTATGTGTCTATAAAAATCAGGAGGTAATGTCTATGGCTTATGTAATTTCTGATGCATGTATTTCTTGCGGATCTTGCGCAGAGGGATGCCCTGTTGGTGCTATTTCCCAGGGAGATACACAGTACAATATCGATTCTTCTGCTTGCGTAGAGTGCGGCGCTTGCGAGGCTAATTGCCCTGTATCTGCAATCGCAGCTGAGTAATAACAGCAAGTTATTTAAGGGCTGTCTCAATGGTGAATCTGATTCACGGATGAGAGGCCCTTTTTTATTGCCTGTTTTCGATGATGAAGAAAGGGAACAAAATGTCTTTGTCAGATGAAATCCTTGAAAAGTGCACATTAGAGGACCTGGAACGAAGCGGCCTTAAGATGTACCAGCTTAAAGAGGGGTTCAGGTTCGGAACCGATACCACGCTCCTGTCCTGGTTTGCTGCTAGTTTTGTCAGGAATACTTCTAAGAGGATCAGAGTATTGGAACTCGGATCCAATTGCGGAGCATGCTCGCTCCTGATACTGGGTCGTAAGCCGAATACCGAAGTGGACAGTGTCGAGCTTATGGAGATACCGTACGAGGTCCTTAAAGAGAACATTAGACTTAATTCCCTTGAAGGCAGGCTTAATGCATTTAGAAGTGACATAAGGGAACTTCCTTCTGAAGTTAAAGAGAAACAGTACGATCTTGTTGTTTTTAATCCGCCTTTCTATCGAAAAGAAAAAGGTTCGACGGTTCCGTCGGATAAGTCCGTTGAAAGGCTTAACGGCAGGTTCGAAGAGAACGGATCTTTGGATGATTTCGTAAAGGTCGCAGCTCAAAGAGTCATACCGTCATCGGGCTATGTTGTTATGGTCATGAAGGGTAACAGACTAACGGATTGCCTTGACGCTTTTTCGAGAGCGGGAGTAGCGCCATTAAGGCTCATGACAGTCCATTCATTTGCTGACAGACAAGCGTCGATGATCCTTCTTGCAGGTAAGCGTGGCTCTAAAGATACTGAACTTCGTATCCTTCCGCCGCTCATAATCAACCAAAATTTAGGCGGGAATATGGTGCTTACTGAAACTACCAGACACATATATTACGATGAGCACGACGATTGTTTCATTTGATGATATAATCATATCTGAGATTTGTATGAGGTGAGTGGTTTGCTTTATTTAGTGGGAACACCTATCGGCAACATGGGGGACATATCAGACAGAGCCGTCGAGGTTTTGTCTTCAGCGGATATCATAGCCTGTGAAGATACCAGAAGAACGGGACTTCTCCTTTCTAATCTGGGTATCAAGGGCAACCTTTTTTCATATCATGAACATAATAAAGCAGCGAAGGGACCTGTTCTTATCAGTAAGCTTAAGGAAGGTCTTGATGTTGTGCTGGTCTCTGATGCGGGCATGCCTTGCATCAGTGATCCGGGGGCTGATCTTGTTACCCTCTGCATTAATGAGGGACTTGATGTAACTGCAGTCCCGGGGCCTGTCGCAGCGATCACAGCGCTTGTTTTAAGTGGTCTTGATACGCGTTATTACCACTTCGAAGGATTCATCCCTGTTCCGACAAAAGAACGTAAGATCAGACTTGAAGCGCTTAAGAAGATCAACGAGACTATCGTCATCTATGAAGCGCCACACAGGCTCATGAAGACGATAGAAGACCTCTGCGAATATGGTTTCTCGGGATCGAGAGTAGCGTTCTGCAGAGAACTCACGAAGAAGTATGAGCAGGTCATAAGACTTACGCTTTCGGAGGCAAAGGCATACTTCGAAGAAGTTCCTCCAAAGGGAGAATTCGTCATCTGTATGGAACCTCTTTTCGAAAAAGAAACTTCGGATGTTCTGTCTGAAGAAGAGCTCGGAAAAGCGGTAAAAGAACTGGTAGAAGAGGGTTTGCCGACAAAAGAGATAAGCAAGAGGCTTGCTCCGATGACAGATAAAAGTAAAAAAGAACTGTACTCTTATATAACAAATCTGATAAAATAAAATACTAGTAAGTAAGCGGAGATATTAAATGGACGAGATGCAATCAGATTTATTGAGATCAAGAGAGAAGATGCTCAAGATCATCGATATGACTGCTTTGGAAGAGATAAAACCAGTCTTTTCCACGTTCGCTCTGTGTAACTTTATCGTTATCCCTAGAGAAGAGAGAATGTTCTTTACTGACGGAATGAGAGCCGTTTTAGGTCCACTTGCGTCTCAGGATGTTCTTCTTACTTCGTATCTCCAGTATGTTCCTGATGAAGAACGTGAAGATGTAGGAGTCAAATACAGGGATGCATTTAAGAACCTTGTATTCTCCAATGCCGACAGCATTAAGATATCTCACGAGATCCGTAAGAGTGAATACGAGATCATCGAAGTAGAAGCTCATATGCAGCTTATCCAGGTCGAGAAGGAGAATTATATCATCGGTATCCTCATCGATAAGACTCAGAGCTTCAAGGAGCGTATAGCTAATCAGCTCTTCAGTGAAGGTTTGAATGCTTATATCTTCTCTTACGATGTTGTTAACGATATCCTTTACGTCAATTACAAGTTCCAGGAGGATTTCGATCTTCCTAAAGACAGGATAAAACATGCCAAAGAGGAACTTAGAAGATTCGTTCATCAGGACGATATCGACAGACTTATCAATAACATAAGATTGTTTATCCGTCATGAGGTTTACAGTTTCGAAGGCGACTATAGATTCCTTTCCGCGAACAAAGGTGAGATACATCTTCGTGCGGGAGGTATGTCTGATGCAGGTAAGGACGGAGTCCTCGGAGGTGATGCTCAGTATATTTCAGGTTGCTTCACTGACATCACGGGTTTTGTCGAGGATGAGTCGATAAGGACTAATCTTATCGAAGGTACTTCTGCTATAACTTTCTATGCAGATTACAGGATCGGTAAGATCGTATTTTCTGAGAATATTCATGAGATCCTTCCTGGTATCGAGACTGAACAGAACGGCGATATCATCGAGATCATCGCTTCGAAGATAATCCCTGAAGACCGTAAGAGATTCCGTGACATTATGCATGTCATCGTTGACGGTCAGGAAGATAAATTCTCAGTTGAGTTCCGTATCTTAGGACCTGATGAGAGAAATATATGGATTGCCTGCAGAGGTAAGAGTTTCTTTGATTCTTCAAGGCAATCACTGATGCTCGTAGGAACAGTTTTCGATCTTACGAGAATGAACGAAGTAAGAGAAGGCGTTGAGCGTAGTGCTTCATGCCATGAGCTTACGGGATTCCCTACAAGAGAGAGACTTATCTCAGATGCCGAGATCGTATTCAGGAATAAAGATCTCCTGTCTGCAGCAGTAGTTCTTATCGATATCAACGGATTCCATTCATATAATGACCGTTACGGTAGATCTGCAGGTAACGAGATCCTTATCGCTGTTGGTAATATGCTCCAGAAGCATCTTCCGGACGGCTCTTCAATCTATCATATCGGTGTAGATACATTCTGTATCCTTTGGCCTCACGCATCGAGGATCAAGGTTGCGGAATATATGAGTTATCTTCAGGAGGAGAGTATCCAGCCTCTTGAGATGGGACGAGGATCATTCTTCGTTAACTATGGCCTTTCTGCAGCGATTTATCCATCCTGCGGTTCAGTCATAGACGAACTTCTCGTTAATGCCGAGATCGCTCTTCATAAGGTAAAGCAGGACAAGAAGCTTAAGTACGCTATCTATTCGCCTGTCGATAAGAGAGAACTTAAGGAAAGACTCGACTTTGAGCTTCAGATCTCACAATCTATCCGTAATAACATGGAGAGCTTCCAGCTTTATTATCAGCCTCTTATCAATGCGAAAACAGAGAAACTCGACGGTGCAGAGGCACTCCTTCGCTGGATCGCTCCTAATGGTGAACTCGTTAACCCTGAGCGAGTCGTTAATGCTCTTGAATCTACAGACCAGATGGAGATAATCGGTTCCTGGATCTTGGACAGAGCGATAAGTCAGTGTGCTCAGTGGCTTGCTAATGGTGCTGATCCTAATTTCTATGTGCATATTAACGTTACTTCTGATGATCTCGTAAGAAGAGATTTTGCGAATGACGTATTGAACGTTCTTGCCAGATATAATCTTTCTCCTAAGAATATCCTTCTTGAGATCACGGAGACATCCCTCATGAGAAACATCGCGATGTGCCGTCAGAATCTCATCAGGCTCCGTAATGAGAGCGTCAGGATCGCACTTGATGACTTTGGTAC
>JAGCGE010000362.1 GCA_017649745.1 Clostridiales bacterium
CTGCTCGGTGAGAACATCTTTGATTCCGGTTTCTCCTTTGATCTGGATATCCGTCTTGGCGCAGGCGCATTCGTTTGCGGTGAGGAAACAGCTCTCATGCGTTCTATCGAAGGTAAGCGTGGTAATCCGACTCCCCGTCCGCCGTTCCCGGCTATCAAGGGTCTGTTCGGTAAGCCGACGATCCTCAACAACGTTGAGACATATGCTAATATCCCGGTTATCATCAACAAGGGTGCTGAGTGGTTCGCATCCGTTGGTACAGAGAAGTCCAAGGGTACTAAGGTATTTGCTCTCGGCGGTAAGGTAAACAACGTTGGTCTCGTTGAGATCCCGATGGGTACTACAGTTCGTGAGATCGTATTTGATATCGGTGGCGGTATCCCGAATGGTAAGGCCTTCAAGGCAGTTCAGACCGGTGGTCCGTCCGGCGGATGTATCCCGGCATCTCTCCTTGATACTCCGATCGACTACGATAACCTCGTAGCAGCAGGTTCCATGATGGGTTCCGGCGGTATGATCGTAATGGACGAAGATACCTGTATGGTAGATATCGCGAAGTTCTTCCTCGAGTTCACAGTAGATGAGTCCTGCGGTAAGTGTTCTCCGTGCCGTATCGGTACAAAGAGAATGTATGAACTTCTCACGAAGATCACAGATGGTACAGGTACACTCGCGGATATCGACGCTCTCGAAGAGGTCGCACTTTCCCTTAAGAATGGTTCTCTTTGTGCTCTCGGCCAGACAGCTGCTAACCCGATCCTCTCCACACTCAAGCACTTCCGTGATGAGTATGTAGAGCATGTTGTAGATAAGAAGTGCCGTTGCCACGTATGTAAGGGCCTGACAGAATTCTACATCGATCCTGAGATCTGTAAGAAGTGTTCTCTGTGCGCTAAGAAGTGCCCGGTAAACGCTATCACAGGTGAAGTTGGTAAGGTTGCTTACTCTATCGATACTACAAAGTGCATCAAGTGCGGTGCTTGTATCGAGAACTGTAAGTTCAAGGCTGTTAAGAAGAGATAATTCAAGTACGATTCAATTCGAAAAAGGAGTGTGAAACAAATGGATATGGTCAATGTAACCATTGATGGGGTTTCGGTACAGGTTCCTTCGAACTACACCGTTCTTGAAGCTGCTAAACAAGCCGGCATTAAGATTCCGACCCTGTGTTATTTAAAAGATGTCAATGAAGTTGGCGCATGCCGCGTCTGCCTCGTTGAAGTTGAGAAGGCCCGTGCTCTTGCTGCTGCCTGCGTTATGCCGGTAAGCGAAGGTATGGTCGTTCATACAAATTCCAAGAAGGTTCGTGATACACGTAAGGCGACACTCGAGATGATCCTTTCCGATCATAACCGTGACTGCCTGTCCTGTATCCGTAACAAGAACTGCGAACTGCAGACTCTGGCTGAAGAGTATGGTATCCGTAAGGTTACTTTTGAAGGTGTAAAGAGCCCGTCTGTTTATGATGACAAGTCTTTCTCCATCGTTCGTGATGGCAGCAAGTGTGTTAAGTGCGGACGTTGCGTATCTGCTTGTAAGAAGCAGGGTATCGGTGTTCTTTCCTTCCTCAATCGTGGATTCAACACATCTGTTGGTCCGGCTTACGATATCTCCATGGCAGATGCTCCGTGTATCTACTGCGGTCAGTGTATCGTAGCTTGCCCGGTTGGCGCTCTGCATGAGAAAGAAGAGACCGATAAGGTATGGGCTGCTATCCAGGATCCTTCCAAGCATGTTGTCATGCAGGTTGCTCCGGCTGTCCGTGCAGCAATCGGTGAAGAGTTCGGTCTGCCGATCGGAACACGTGCAACAGGTAAGATGTTCGCTGCTATGAAGCGTCTCGGTGCTGATAAGGTTTATGACACCAACTGGGGTGCTGACCTTACCATCATGGAAGAAGGTACAGAGCTTCTGAATCGTATTCAGAATGGTGGCGTTCTCCCGATGATCACTTCCTGTTCTCCGGGATGGATCCGCTTCTGCGAATTCTACTATCCTGAGTTCATCCCGAACCTCTCTACATGCAAATCTCCGCATGAGATGGAGGGTGCTCTCATCAAGACTTACTATGCTCAGAACAACAATCTTGATCCGAAGGACATCGTAGTTGTTTCCGTTATGCCTTGTACTTCCAAGAAGACTGAGGCAGCTCGTGAGCAGCTCGTAAATGCTGACGGTCTGAAGGATGTTGATATCGTTATCACCACTCGTGAACTGGCTCGCATGATCCGTGAAGCCGGTATGGATTTCAACAGCCTGCCGGATGAAGGTCCGGATCAGGATCTCATGGGCGAGTACACCGGTGCTGCTGTTATCTTCGGTGCTACCGGTGGTGTTATGGAAGCTGCTGTCCGTACAGTTGCTGACATCCTCGAAGAGAAGGATCTGCCTGAGTTCGAATACAAGGCAGTTCGTGGCGTAGAAGCTGACATCAAGGAAGCCGAGCTCACCCTCGGTGGCAAGAACATCCGTGTAGCTGTTGCCCACAGTACAGCTGCAGCGAGAAAGCTGCTTGATGCGATCAAGGACGGTTCCGCTCCTGAGTACACCTTCATTGAGATCATGGGTTGCTCCGGTGGATGCGTCTGTGGTGGTGGTCAGCCTCAGGTTCCGGCTCAGAAGCTTATGGATATCGATATCCGCGCAGAGCGTGCTAAGGCTCTCTACGAGGAAGATTCGATCATGCCGCAGCGTAAGAGCCATAAGAATGCTCAGATCGATAAGCTCTACAAAGAGTTCCTGGGCGCTCCGAACGGTCACCTGGCTCACGAGCTCCTGCACACAACTTATGCAAAGAGAGAGATCTATCCGGATTCTGTTCTCGAAGAGTAAGTTCTGTAAGATTCAAAACTTCAAAAGAGCGTCCATCACGGACGCTCTTTTTTGTATCTCCGTTGTCATAAGCAAAAGTTATAACAAGCCATTATTTTACGGTATTAGACGGAGTGGGTAAGCTATAGTAACATTCTCGATAAGAAAGGAAACGCCTTCTTGTGAGATGGAAGTGCTTTTCAAAAAGTGAGTAAATGAGGTGGATCAAATGAGAAAAATAGCTTTACCGGATGTGTTTAATCCGACGAGTGATGAAGATTATCTGAAAGGCGCGATCGAAACCGCCAATTGGATCAAAAAACATGAAATCAATGACGAGAATGGACGTCACTGGGCGGTCAACTGCCAGGAAGGCAAGAAGCAGGATGTGGTCGAGGAGACATACTTAAGCAACCGTACTCTGTATTCCGGAGCGTCAGGCATTGGCTTTTTCTTCGTCCAGCTTTATGAGGTAACAAAAGATCCGAAGTATTTGGAGGAGGCGAAGGCCGGATTAGAGTTCCTGATCCGTACTTACGATCCTGAGCTTTCCATTAAGCCCGGACTTCACACGGGTACTGCAGGAGAAGGTTTTCTGGCTTTAGTTCTTCATGATAAGACAGGGGAGAAGAGATACCTGGAGCATGCACTGAGAATCGCTGAAGATATTTATGAAATAGCGATCAAGGAGGAGACTGAATCTGGTCTTCGTATCCACTGGAAGAATCTGTATGACTATATGGGTGATGGTAGCGCAGTGGCCTACTGGATCCGGATCGCAAAGATCAGTGGAGACGAGAAATATCTCGCCTATGCCAAGACGAGCCTGGATTCGATCCTGGATCTCCGCATCGAGGATGATGAAGATACGATCCATTGGCATCTTCTGAATGTGCATAACTACTTCTCGGAAGTCCCGGATAATGGAGTAGTAGCGAACTTCGCTCATGGTACTGCCGGCATCGTTTATCTGCTGACTCTGTATTACGAAGCAACGAAAGATGAGACATATTTGCGCTTTGCAGAGCGTGGAATTAATTATCTGGAGAGTATCGCAGTACGTGATGAAAACTCACAGATCATCCCTTATATCTATCTTCCGGACGAAGACCGTGCTTATGAAGTCTTTTATCTGAGCCTCTGCCACGGCCCGGTAGGATCTGCTGTTGTGTATAGAAAGCTCTATAAAGTAACGGGTGATGAGAAGTATCTGGACGGATACAGAAAGTTTAACCAGGCTCTGATCAATGCCGGAGTTCCGGAGAAGAGATCCCGCGGATACTGGAATCACTGCATCTGCTGCGGTACATCCGGATTCCTTCTTCATTTCCTTACCGAGTCTGAACTTGTGCCGGATCAGGTAAATGTCACCCTGGCGGCAAGAACGGCAAATACGATCCTTCATGATGCATATGTGGATGATAACGGCAGAAGATGGTATGATGCATGGACTCGTGTAAAACCGTGGGATGTGGATTCGAATCTGGGTCTTTTCATCGGTGACGCCGGAAATGCCAGTGCGCTGCTTTCACTGTACGCGAAGAATAAGGGCATTAAGATCACCGCCCTTCCTGAATTTGAACTCTGAAAAGGAATGTTGCATAGTAAAAAGAGGTGTCTCACAGGAGGAGACGCCTCTTTTTATTTTTCATCTTTATCCAAAATCACTGACCACGCATCTATCAGTTTATCCAGCGTCCACGCGGCATTGGCAGGACTTGTGGATGAAAGACATATGGCACTTCGATTGGTCTTCGGTTCAATATACTTCTGATATAGCTCGTAGGATTTTCTGCCGTTACATATAATTTTCTCGATCGGGCAGCTTCGAAGGATCAAGGAGATATCATTTGCCTTGGCATTACGTATGGAAGCATCGGATGATCCGGTAATCTCGCACGAGGCGATCGAATCCCAGAGTGCGAGATGATGGCTTAGGATCAGGTGTTTTTTCTCAGGGATGGATGTCGGGACATCTTCATCAAAAAGTGCGGAAATGACTTTCCAGAAACGGTTCTGTGGATGACCGTAGAAGAACTGCCGTTCTCTGGATTTCACCGAAGGAAATGAACCGAGGATCAGAACTTTACTGTTTTCGCTATATAACGGTTCAAAAGGATGCTGAATACGTGTCATGAACTATCTCCAAAAGCGTTCCGATTTATTAGATTATAACAGAAGATCAGAAATGAAGAATATGAAAAGCGCTGCCTCATAGGAGACAGCGCTTCTGTGTTGATCAGATTCTAGATCCCAGGATCAGGAGTGCTCAAGTGCGAGAGTTCTGGTTGTCAGATCGCATACTTCAGCAGGTCCGTAGTACTGGATAGCACCCGGGTAGGTGAAGCATGTCTCAACAGCCCACTTCTCACGATTTGCTTCGAAGAACTTGAACGGCTTGCCGTCGAGCTCAACGAGAGCCTTACGGATAACCGGCTTGTCCTGACCGTTTCTTCTTTCCATGTTCATCATCTTTGTGATCGGCATACCGCCAGCGATCCACTCTTCAGCCGGCTTAGAGATATTGGAAACCTTAGAGAGGTAACCTGTGAAACCGTACTGGATCAGCATAAAAGCATTGAAACCGAGGGAGTAGCAGTAGTCAGCATCGAAGTTAGACGGGAAAGCGCAACGGCCTTCGTAACCGAAGAAGTGGTGCTGAGCACCGAATTTGCCCTTATATGTGCCGGCTTCTTTTCTCTTAGCGAGCTCAGCCTTAACCATCTCGGAGAAGAGCTTCTCGGACTCGATGAGAGAAACCTGAACGTTACCGTGCGGGTCACGCTCGAGGAAGAGCTGCTGCTGGATGCCCTGCGGGAGAATATCGAATACCTTGAAGGAATCAGCGGAAAGACCGGACTTGATGAAGTCATACTTCGCGTTCCAGTCAGGAAGAGCATTGAACTTCGCTGTGTTTTCGCCTGCGAGCAGTTCGTTGATCTCAGCGATCAGAGCAGAGAACTCAGGAACGAATTCTACGATACCTTCCGGAATGATAGCAACACCGAAGTTCTCGCCATTGTTGCCACGCTTTTCAACTGCATCAGCGATGTAGTTTGTGATCTGAGCAAGAGACATCTTCTTAGCGGCAACTTCCTCACCGATGAGGCAGATGTTCGGCTGTGTCTCAAGTGCGCACTCGAGAGCAACGTGAGAAGCGGAACGGCCCATTACTTTGATGAAGTGCCAGTACTTCTTTGCGGAGTTAGCATCACGCTCGATGTTACCGATGAGCTCGGAGTATGTCTTTGTAGCAGTATCGAAACCGAAAGAAGCCTCGATATCCTCGTTCTTGAGGTCGCCATCGATCGTCTTCGGGCAGCCGATGACCTGGATGCCTGTGTTCTTAGCAGCCATATACTCAGCAAGAGTAGCGGCGTTTGTATTGGAGTCGTCACCACCGATGATAACGATAGCGGTAAGACCGTTCTTCTTTGCGTTCTCAGCAACGATGTTGAACTGCTCTTCCGTCTCAAGCTTAGTTCTGCCGGAACCGATGATATCGAAACCACCAGTATTTCTGTATGCGTCGATGAACTTATCGTCGAACTCTACATAGTCATTCTTAAGAAGTCCGTCCGGACCACCCTTGAAACCGAGAAGGACGTTGTCCTTGTTGGTTGCTTTCAATGCATCATAGAGACCACTGATTACGTTATGTCCGCCTGGA
>JAGCGE010000363.1 GCA_017649745.1 Clostridiales bacterium
AACGCATCAGAGATGTGATAGGCATTATCCATTGAGTTCTTGCGGTCTTCGTTAGGAAGATACTCGCGTTTTCTGTTACGGATCATAAGGAAGTACGTGAAAAAGCTCAAGACGGTGAAGTCAAAGAGCTCCATGTCGACGCCTTCGATCTTATTCTCCTTAACTGTCCTAATGCACTGCTCCCAGTTATCGAACGGGAGTTTCCTATAGTCGATGAGCTTAGCTGTTGTGCTGCCCTCGTGAACGACCTGAAAATAACCTTCGTACGCGAGGAACCTGATCTTAGGCGACAGGAAGTAGGCAAGGAGGTTAAACGAATTATCCTCGTAGAGCTTTCCTTCAGGGAAAATGATGTTCCACTTTCTGACGTACTCAGTCTTATAGAGCTTACCTGCGATATTGAGCCTTCGCTGAAGTGAATAGCCGTCAACTGGCTTATAGGAGATCGTGTCAACGATACCACCGTCTTCGCTGACCTTATACTGGCCGCTTATAACCATGTCGGAATCATTAGCCTCTGCTTCGTTTACAAGGTTACCGATATACTTACTGTCGATATAATCATCGGAATCCATGAAGAGCAGATACTTGCCCGTGACCATTCCGATCGCGAGATTACGCGCGGAAGCCTGGCCTCCGTTCTCTTTCCTTATCTTCTTGACGATATCCGGAAAAAGCTCGACATAGTTGTCGATTATATCAGGGCAACCGTCGGTGCTGCCGTCATCGACTAACATGAGCTCGATATCCTTATATTCCTGGTTAAGCACCGAATCGATACACTTATTCAGGTACTTCTCCGTATTATAGACTGCAATTATGACTGATACTTTCGCGCTCATTATGCCTCTTCCTTCTCGAAAACAGATCTGCTCGGCAATATCGAATCAAGAGCGTCGAGGAATATTTTCTTAGCCTCGTCGAAATCTTCATCCTTAAGATCGTCATTGATGCATATGAGTTTTTGCTTGTTGAGCCTGATCTCGGAAGCCGCCTTCTTCGTATCATCAAGATCAGTCAGAAGGTAAGCTTTTCCATCTTTATGAATATTGCCAGGGACAAAGTTACCCTTCATGAGATTCCACATCCTCATGGCATAGATATTGATATCTTCATTCGACCTGAAACGGTTATGGCAAACCTTATCGAGCGCTTCGCCTTCAGCCGCCCATACTTCATCGAAAGTCGACTTAAGATAAGGCCTGGCGAAGTGTGGAGTCAAAAGTCCAAAGAACTTAGGGAACGGCAGCATGTACATCATGAGATTGTAGAAACAGTACTTGCCGTACTTTAAAGTGATGATCTTGCTCTTAAGGCGCTTCTTGTATTCCTTGCGGTCGAAATGTCTGCCGATGAGGTTATACGTGTTCGCGAGGATCGACGAGAAAACAGGTGTCTTTCCTCCACACATTATCGGATATTCCATGAAGATATCTCTCGGCTTTCCGTCGACGAAGAAATCCTCAGGCTTAGTCTCGTTTACTACCAGAAAATCATCGTTCATGACGATGAACTGCTCGCTCAAGTCCTTGATCCTGTGGAAGTTCAGTTCGATCGGATGTGAACTGAATACAGGAAGATATTCAGACGGGATGTAGTCCTTGTGGTCTACGATCTTAAGCTTAGGAGCAGATGTGTTGAGCCATGACGGGATCTGTTCGTCAGAGATGAAGAAGACGTTCCTAACCCACGGCATATTCTTTTCGATGCCTCTGAAAAGGTACTTTAGCGTCTCGGTGTCCCTGTATCTTCCGGGCGCCATGTCGGTATTGCGGGCAGGCTGATAAGAAGCCTTCTTCGAAAGCCACTTCTCATCTGAGCCGTCGACCCAGTAGATAACTATGTCGATGTCCTTAACATTATCAGCCATCTTCTCATTCCTTTGTTAAAAAGTCATAAAACTCACGAGCTATGACCTGCTTACCGTGATATTTCGCGATGTTCTCTTTCGCGGTGTTTCCGATCTTGTCCGCAAGAGACTTATCGGAACTGAGCTTAAGGAGCGCGTCCTTAAGTTCTGCTTCAACATTCTCGACTGAGATCTTCATGACACAGTCGTCAGGGATCTCAGTGAACCAGCCGCCGTTATTGGTGATGCAGGCTTTACCGAGCTGCAGGATACGAAGCATCGTTCCTGTTGTCTCACCGAGAGGCGGATATCTTAAGTTATCGATGATATCGGCGCAATTAACGAGACTGTTGAACTCCTCGATAGTCGTAAAACCGGTCTTCATTACTTCGCCTTCCTTAAGTTCGGCGTCAGCGTAGTTACCTGCTCCGACCATAACGTAGCAGAGCTTCTTATCGGATGTCTGATTGATCTCCTTAACGGCTCTTGCTGTCTCAACGTTAAACTTCGTATCGCTTACGAATCCGAAAGCGCATACGAGAACTGCGTCGGCAGGGATATTGAACTTAGATACGAGTTCTTCTCTTGCTATAAAAGTCTCGCCTGTCGCGATCTGCTCGATCATGTTGATCTTGCAGACTTTATCTTCACTTATAAGTCCTGTCTTAAGGATCTTATCCTTGGAATATTCAGAGTGAACGATGATCTTGTTGCCGGACTTAAGAAGCTCGTCGTTAAGGAACATCTTCGATACGATGTCCTTACCGTAATTGCCGTCTTTTCGAGTCTCCTTAAAGACAGTGAAAGCATCAAGACCGAACGTCTCGTAGATGTATGTGAAGAACGGAAGGTTGTTCTTCACTGCATGGGCATTGATGAAGTCACAGATCGACAGGTCATGAAGGATGACAGCTCCCGGACGCTTCAATGCAGCCTTGTAGATATAGTCGTGATATTCGGCGTTGTTACCCATGTTATAGATAACATGGTCGAAAGAGTTAAGATCGATCTCATCCACACCGTCCTTCAATACAGGAAGGTCCTTGATGGAAGGCTCTGTTATGTCGTAGTTATCGATAAAGAGCGTGATATCGAAAAGTTCGCGCAGTGCATTAACGAGGATAACGGAATAGTCTGATATTCCGCTCTCTTTAGGAGCAAATGGACTCGCATAAAGTAATGTAGGTTTATTCACGTTGCACCGCCTCATTCAAGGAGCCTACTTATTACGTAGTCCCAGTTCATATTCATATCAAGAAGGGTCTTCTTGCCGCAGGCACCAAGTCTTCTTGCTTCGTCTTTATTCTCATAGAGCATATCCATCTTTTTCGCGAGCTCCTGAGGATCAGGTTCGATAATGTAGCCGTTCTCGTTATCCCTTACGAACTCAAGAGGGCCTCCGACGTCCTTGTGAACGATGACAGGCTTCTCTGAGAAGAAACCCTCCAATGTGATGTAGCCGTAATCCTCGTCGAACGCACCGAAGTACACGCCAAGACAATTAGCATAGTAGGAGATCTTATCCTCATCGGAGATAAAACCCGCGAGCCTTACCTTATCCTCAAGACCGTTGGATGAGATGTATTCCTTAAGATAGTCGATCTCGTCCTTGTCACCGCCGCCTGCGATAACGACCTTAACAGGTGTCTTCGTGTACTTGGCTGCTTCAACAACGATCCTCTGGCGCTTGATCGGCGTGATCCTGCTCGGATAGAAGATGAAGTCGCCGTAATCTTCCATGTGAAGCTTCTCGTAGTCTTTAGGCGGATGGTAAAGGACCTCCGAATCAAGACCGATATACTTCTGAAGTCTGTTCGTTGTATTGCCTGAGATGGTGAATCTCTTCTCGTATTCGCTTAAGTATTTCCTGTCACACTTCATGACAAGTTCTCTTATCTCTTCGCCGTTCTCCCAGGTCTCGATGTCACTATATCCCTTGCCCCACATGTCGTAGGCCTGACGGTGCTGATGCATCATCCAAAGGACTTTGTTATCGTGCTTAACGTAGAAAGCAGGGAACTTCATGGCGATGACCTTATCGATCTTCTCGCCGCTTGCTTCAGTAAGATCCATGGCTCTTCCCATGGTCATGCATTGAACCAGAGTCTGCCACGGATACCACTTAAACGGTATCGTAACAACATCGGCACGATGACCGCGCTTTATGAGCTCGTCCCTGAGCATATCGGTTAATATCTCGGCTCCGCCTTTTGTGAACGGTACCTGAACTGTAGCTATAGCAATCCTCATATCCTGTTCCTTATCACGCAAGTCTCTTGTGACCGCTTAATTCATCTCTGTGTTCTCTTTCTCTTATGAGCATGAAAGCCGATGCGATGTCCAGTGGCTTCGAGTCAATGTTGAAGATACCGTCTTCGAACTTCAGGAAGTTACCCTTGCCGATGCATACTCTAGGAAGATAGAACTCTTTTGCAAGACCTACGATCACGGAATCCCTATCGTCTGATACGGACACATCGCAGCCCATGATGTAAGACAGCATCGTTGACGGATCTTCGCCGTCGATAGTTATGACATTGTTATCGAGATTAAGAGCATAGATCTCTTCTAAGATCTTCTCTTCGAGCTCTGGATTCTTTATCATGTAGAGCTTCGCGTCGATGCTCACTCTGCAGATGTATATCGAAAGAGCCTCGAGGACGTTCTTCGTGTTTTCGAAAGAACATGTATCGAGAAGAACATTAAGTGTCTGAGTGTTGATGATCTTTCCAAGGATCTCCTCGACCGGCTTCGCGCTTCTTATCTTTGCTGAATCCAAGATCTCACCTGCTTTCCTTCGAAAGAAGTTCGATCTTCTCTCTGAGCTCTTTGACCTCAGCATTAAGCTGCCTGTTCTTTTCGAAAAGGTCTGCTACATTGGAATTGAGCTCACTTAAGTTGGAATTAACAAGTGTGCTGTTGAACTTAAGATCCCTGATACTCTCATCGGATGTGGCGATCTTACTGTTAAGCTCATCTTTAACCTTAAAGTCATTAAGCTGGAGTTCCTTGATCTCACGGTTAGCCTTACGAAGATTACCCATGAACCTCGCAAACTTGCCGATCACAGGAAGAGTATAAAGCCTTCTTTCCTGAGGGATCTCGGAGATAGCCTTATCAACGTCTCTGATCTCAAGTCCGACCTTATTCGCTTCTTCGGAATTACGAAGATTCTTGATCGTCTCAGGCTTAGAACTTACGCCCGTCCTGAGTGCATTAAGGAAGTACTCCTCTCCTTCAAGATCGCTCTGTCTGCCCATGATGAGAACATAAGCGACACGAACGAATTCGCGGTCTTCGAACTTCATGATGTCATAAACGGAAATGCTCGGAATGCCGCTTAGAACTACATTCTTCTGCTTACCTTCATCGGAAGCAGCGAGCTTAAGAACGAGATCCTGCTTAGTCATGGTACCCTTCGAAAGAGCACATGTAGCTTCCTCGAGCTCCATCATTCCGACGCTTCTTCCGAAGAGAGAGAAATAAGTAAGTCTTACGAATTTCTCGCCGTCGTGAGAATAGAGATTATTAACATCGATGACTCTCTGAACTGATCCCGTAACGGAATTCTTTATAACTATATCGGCGTCATTCAACTCAGCCTTTTTCTTATGGAAATCACAGTAGAGATCGAAGAACTGCATAAGGTTATCGTTATCGACATCCATCGTCTTCTTACTTACTGAACAATTACTCTCGAATTCGATCCTCTCATCAAGGTCTGCCTTCATAAATACCTCTTCAGCGTTAGTTTTTTACGGTTCCGTCAGCATTGAACAGCGGGAGCGTGTTAAGGAACTTGATATCGCTTCTCTTGGCAGCATCGCCCTCTGCGAAAACAGCAACCTTTCCAGTTACCGTTCCACCTGCAAGATTAACAAGTTCTTCCATTGCCTTAAGTGAACCGCCCGTCGAGATAACATCATCAACAAGCAAGATCCTCTTACCCTTGATAAGTTCAGCATCATCTCTGCCGAGATAAAGTGCCTGAACACCCTTGGTAGTTATAGATCTGTCCTCTACATGGATCGGATCCGGCATATAGTTCTTGGAACCCTTACGGGCAACAAAATACTTAGATGCTCCTGACTGTCTTGCCATCTCGTGGATAAGGGGAATGCCCTTCGCTTCAGCCGTAAACATGTAGTCATATTCGTCACTCGGAACGAGCTTAAGAAGGTCTCTTGCACATGCAACAGTTATCTCTGCATCTCCGAAACAGATAAACGCTGCGATATAAAGATCATCATTTACCCTGCAAAGCGGAAGTTCTCTCTTAAGACCTGCGATCTCTGTCGGATATATCATAGAAGTAGTCCCCTTTGTAATTCATTACGTACCATTATACTTCAAATAATAAAAAGTGTCATATCTCCTAGAACAGATCGAGCATGCTATCAAGATATATCTCTTCCCTGACCTTCAATTGGTACTCAGGCTTAGTCATATAGTAAAGGATCATCTCAAGGACTACCGCACTTCCAAGGCTCCTGCCCTCGATCTTAAAGTGATGAAATCCGTTCGGGATATAAGAGTTAACGATATCGTCTATTCCAATGAAGCCGGGATTCTCCATCGCAGCCGAGAAACGGTAACCTTTCGCCGCATCAGGCGAGGTGCATATGTGATCTTCGCAGTCCTCCCCTAGGCTCTTTCGGCTGACATTCTCATAGCATTTCTTCCTGTCGGCACAACCGTAACTGCAGCATTCGTTACACAGGAATTCGACCTTCATCTTATGTGCCTCCGACAGAGCATTAAGCTCATCGAATCTCTTATTTAGCCTGAAATCAGGAACAACAAAACGGAATTCCCCGCGGTCCAATTCTTCTTTGAACTTCTTGAAATCCGTCAATACTTTAGTCGTTGATGAAACAAGATAGAACTTCGGATAATTCTCCATTAAATAGTCGATCAGAAGATCCGAGCATACGATGACACCATTCTCTGAAGATCCGTTCTTTTCGAAAAGGCTGCAAAGATCATTACACCTCTTATCAGACAGGTGTTCCTTCCTAAGAAGCGAATTACTGAAAGTAAGCCTTGAAGAGATACCGTACTCACTCATGAGCGACGCGACATCTTCAGGATCTGCATCACCGAATCCCACGCGTCCGCCTCCCCACAGGCAATCCTGCGGAGCGCCGTAGATCGAACCTATCTCGCACCAGTCGTAGAAGTACTCTCTGTGTTTTCGAAAAAGAGGCAGAAAGACATTGTACAGATCATAGAATTCGAACAGACCCGGAAGATGATAATAAGCCTTCATACTCATACGATATCAGGCCGGCATATCGACCGGAGTTACGAGCTCGAAATAGTCACAGATGTGAGAGACCGTACTGTCGTTATTCACACATATAAAGAGGAGCACGTTCTTGCCGTTCCTGTAAGCCGCAAGATAAAAATCGTTGCCGCCGTCCTCGCCCCAGAAGAGCATCTTGTTCTCGCCTTCGCCGATCTTGTAATCGCTATAGATATCCTTCATATCTTCCCACACTTCCATGGACTCTTCGAAAAACTCATCGATATCCTTTTTGTCATCGAAAGTAAGCGTCATAACAAACGTCGCCTTGTGGCCTGACTTGGCATCTTTCGAATAAAGATATGCAACAGATGACTCAGCCTTTTTCACGCTTGCGAAATACATATTCATGCCAAGCGAGGAATATGCGTTCTTAGTCTGTTTCTTGTCAAGATAAGTCCACGCGCCGTCCTCGTATTTTCTGGCACTTCCATTGTCCAGGCCGTCGAGAAAATCATCGACATCCATCTCTTCTCCCTCAAGTTCTTTCTCATAGAACTTGGCAGCTTTCTTCTCAGTATACTTGCTTCCCAACGTACATCCGCTTAACGAGAATGCCATCAATAATACGAGCAATGCGGAAACTATCTTTCTTTTCATCATCTGTCCCTCTCCGTTTGTTATTTCAGAACTACATCATCTGCTTCGATTATAAGGTCGATCAGTTCTTTTCTCATGAGCAAAGCATGTATCTCATAATGATCATCGACTTTATAGATCTCATCGTAAAGATACCATGCTCCATGTAACGGTGCGTCCTGCTTTACGATCTTGCAATTTACAAATCTGACTTCTGTTATATCAGTAAATCCGTCACTGTTATCAACTGAAAGGATATAGTCCTTACCCTTCTTCTTAAATGAAGTGACCTGGCAATCGTGAAGATCCATGCGAGCAAAATCAGGCGCACCTGACTTAAACTCTTTTTGGAATTGCCTGGAGCATTCTTTCATTGCTCTTTTGACCATCTTCTCATTGTCTTTGCAGTACTTAGTTATATCAGCCTTTACTTCAGGAGAAACAACGCCTAAAGCCAATACTCTGGTATCAGCAACTTTCTTAAATACATCCTCAGGAAAGAGACTCTTATAGTTCTTTAAACTGTTTCGAAGGTAAAACTTGAAATTCTCCTTTTCTTTCTCAGGATCGAACTCTTCATCGTCATCACAGAAGTCTTCTTCAATGAATTCATCGAACTCTGTTTCAATATCAGTTTCGAAGAAATCTTTAGCCATTTTCAGATACTTCTTTTCTTCACGCTTATAAAGCTCCTGATAGAATTCTTCAGAGAAAGTCTCAGCCTTTTTCGATGCTTTTAACGTAAGATAAAAACCTGACTTCTGTGAGGCATCAAACCATTCTTTTGTCATGTATTTCATAGGCGCCTTCCTCCTGTCTTTTAAGTGAATGATAGCATATAAGATCAGAACAATTCATCAAGCAAGATGAAGTATCTGATCTTGTCCATGTCAGGCTCTATTCCAAGCTCTTCGAAAAGCATCTGAGATCTAACATCAGGATAGACTTTGCCGCCATAAGCTCCTTCCGAATTCCATCTGAGGCTTCTGTAGCAAAGTGCAATATCTCTCCATTTATCACCGATTCCGCCGGCGCCAAGATCGATAAGACCACTCACCTTTTCTCCCTCAATGAAGATATTCGGAAGACATAGATCACCATGCGAAAAGACCGGTTCATAGTTCGGCTTATTGTTTTCGAGCCAGGTAAGAAGATCTTCAGGATCTTTAAAACCGCTCTCACCAAACGTAGAAGGTTCGCAATTATCAACATCAACAAGACCGTTCTCAACGTTGTATCTTGCTTCCTTAAGTTCAGTATCCAGATCTCTTATTCGCGGACAATCGGATACGTCTATGCTCCAGAGCATCTTGATCGCTTCAGCTAGTCTTTTGACCAACACTTCAGGCTTTGACATATACTCATCATCGCAGCTCATCTTGCCTTTGATCCTGCTCATGAGTAGATACTGATACTCTGAATCCTGTTCGTAGCAGAGGACTTTAGGGGTCGGCAATTTCCCCTCAAGCCACCTCATTAACTGAACTGTCTCATCATTTGCCTTATTTATCTTCTCGATCTTAAGGACACTGTCATCAAAGACCAAAATCTTTGCGTCTGACATGCCTATATCTTCTGTTTTGTATTCCTTCCCGCGGATCATTTCACTGATCCTTTCAGGAAATCTCATTTCATCTTTCATTCTTTCCTCCAAGCTGTAGAAGTGTAACGCTTTCGACATCGTTTTCGTTAAGCAACACCTTGCCACCTGCTTCAGCGTCATAATCTATGCGGAATTTAAATCTGATTCGCTTTAGGATGCTTCAAATCCGGATTATTTTGCTATTCGCATAAACAGATGGATTTCATCTTCTCCTGCGATTTGAGCTCCGTTTTTAATCATGACCTTTTGGGACGCAATATTATCTTTATTGACCCGCAAATATATCTCGTCCTCCGGAATAATGTCTTTCGCGATCATAACCGTAAGCCTTAAGCCTTCTGTTCCGTAACCTTTACCGCGAACACCCTTCAAGATACTATAACCGATATGCCCCGCACCTGTTCGAAGTGCTTGCG
>JAGCGE010000364.1 GCA_017649745.1 Clostridiales bacterium
TCCACATCAGCGGGGAGATAAAACTCATCACGCATTATCGAGTAACGGCCAGAAATTTCGTTTACACGCGCTGTTCTGTGGCGAATCCACTGGCGAGCGACGAAAATAGGCATTTTTACATGGAAAGTAAGAACAACTTGCTCAAACGGGGATGTATGCTGATGACGCAGAAGATAATCGATAAGGCCTGCATCTTCGCGAACGGTTTTTGTACCGTCTCCGTATGAAACGCGTGCAGACTGTACAATACGGGAGTCTCCGCCCATATAGTCTACAAGTCTTACAAAACCATGATTCAGTACAGGAAACTCTTTATCAAGTATCTCGGAATGACCCCGGCGGTTTATATCAGGCGCCTTAAGCTTACGAAGTCAGCCTTGAGACTACGAGATGAAGATTGTCAGATCCTTGACGTAGCTTTAGACATGGGTTTTGGCAGTGTCGACGGATATCAGCGCGCATTCAGACGTGAATTCGGCATTAATCCGAAAGAGTACTCCACTAGTCCGATCCCTGTCTGGCTCTTTACTCCTTACTTGATCATGGATAAAGAAAGGAATGTGAGCAAAATGAGCGAGATCAGAAATGTATTTATTCAGGCTGTAGAGAAGCCTGCAAGAAAGGTTATCATCAAGAGAGGCGTTAACGCTACTGAGTATTGGAGCTACTGTAAAGAGGTCGGATGTGATGTATGGGGACTTCTGACAAGTATCAAGTCCATAAGCGGCGAGCCGGTATGTCTCTGGCTTCCTAAGGAACTTCGCAATCCTGTAACTAATGAGTATGTCCAGGGTGTTGAGGTAGAACCTGACTATAATGGTGAGATCCCTGAAGGATTCGATGTGATCGATCTTCCTGCATCTACATATCTTCTTTTCAGAGGCGAACCGTTCGCTGAAGAGAATTATGTAGAGGCTATCAACGAGATCTGGGAAGCAGAGAAGAAGTATAACCCTGAATTCATCGGATTTAAGTGGGATGATACTAATCCGAGGATCCAGCTCGAGCCTATTGGCGAGCGCGGTTACATCGAACTTCTTCCTGTTAAGAAAGTCTGATATTGGAATAAGTTCATATATGGAGATACTTTAACCGGTATCTCCTTTTTTTATGCTCGAAAATAGTGATATCATATATCGGTGAGGTAAGAAATATGCAATACGGAATGCCGACATTGATCGAGAACAGAACACTGGAAGATAATATATCCCTTTGTAAGGAACTCGGACTTAAGTTCATAGAATTGAACATGAATTTCCCTGAATACCAGATCGACAGGCTGGAAAACACGGAGCATCTCATCGATCTGGCAGAAAAGGCGAATATCTATTACACGATCCATCTTGATGAGAATCTTAACATCGCGGATTTCAACCCGCTTGTTGCTGATGCTTATCTTGAGACTGTCAGAAGAACGATCGAAGTTGCCAAAAAACTTGTTCCACTGAAAGACAAATACGGCGATAAGTCTCAGCCGTTAACACTAAATATGCATATGCATCATGGTATCTTTATTACTCTTCCTGATCGAAAAGTCCAGATGTACGATCGTGATTTCGAAACATACTTGAACTCGTTTAGTGAGTTCAGAAAACTTTGCGAGAAGTGGATAGGAAACAGCGACATTAAGATCGTTGTTGAGAATACTGACGGTTTCCGCGGATATGAGATGAAGGCAATCGACTTTCTTCTTGGAAGTGATAAGTTCGGTCTTACCTGGGATATCGGACATTCCAAAGGTACGCGTGAGGTCGATGTACCATACATCATGTCTCATGAGGATAAACTTACACATATGCATGTTCACGACGGTAAGGAAGATCCGCCGAAAAATCACCTTGCGCTTGGTGACGGAGATATCGATCTTAAAGCGAGGATCGAGACAGCCAGGAAAAATAACTGCAGATGTGTTCTGGAGACAAAGACAATAGATGCACTTAGAAGATCGGTTAAGAGTGGCTACTGTATCGATTGATCCATTCTTTTTCTTTTCGAAAAAGCGAATGTTGAAAGATAAAAATACGTCTGATAAAATCCACTCATCTTATGAAGTGAGGAATGTTTATGTCAAGTGCGTTAAATGGGATCGCTGCTCCGTTTGAGCTGTTACTTTGTTTTGTTGGAGTATGGTTCTTCATGCTCTTAATAGCCTTTTATCAAATGGGTGTTGCAAAGATATTTGGTCTTCGGATACGATCATTTAAGTTATTCAGATGGAGATTCCGTAGTGTTAATGGTTCGATTAAGGCCTATAAAGAGAAATTCTCCTTTTCTCCTATTGTAGATTTTGGTCCGGCTCCTAATCAGAAGTTTTCCAAAGGTAAGGATATCGCATCTACTATCGTGGCGGTGATGATTCCGGGCATTGTCGGAATTATGAGCGCAGTGCTGTATTTTTATCTGGTTATGGGAGGAGAAAAGAATGGCCAGGGTCTGGCTAAATATTTCTTCGTGGTATTCCTTGGCATAGGTTTCATGGGCGTGATTATGATAGTTCTTACGATTGTTAAGTTGCCTATCTATGGAAAGAATCTTCATAATTATTCAAATCAGATGATCCGAGAGATTAGAGCAGCTGATTCTCCTTTTGATCTTGAACTTCCACGACTGGAAGAGCTTACAGATTATAAAAGAGATAAATATTCAGAACTTGCTTATCAGAACGCCTGTTTTACTCTTTATGAAGCAAGAAGAAATATGGAGAGAATGGATGAGCTTGCCAAATGGTTAGAGATCTATAAGACTATGAACCTGAATGTGATGACTGCTGAAACATCAAGTCAGAAAGCCTTATATCTGAATCTGTTTAAGTATTACACCACATGGAGGATCGACCCTGCTAAATCCACTGAGAATCTCAGGAAATTCGGTGAGAAAGAGATGTATGATGATCCGGATCCTAACGGTAAGAGAATGATAGCTTACTATCATAATAATGTCCTTATGGATACTGAGGGTGCGAAAAAGTATTGTCTGGAGGGCATCAAGGCTTTGGATGATCCTAATACCCCTATGTGTAATGTCGAGCTCTATTGCGAAAGACAGCTGTTGAATGACCTTCTAAATGTTCTTGAAGCACGTTGATTGAAAATATTTGTCAAAATATTATAATATTTTACGTTGCTTATAAATGAACATGAAAGGGAAGATTATTATGAACAATGTAAATGGAATAACCGAAGCCGAGATAAAAGCATCCTGCTGTGAACTTAATGATATAGATCCTGATGAGACACTTGATTTCGATATCGTTGTCGTAGGTGCAGGCGCCGCAGGAGTTCCTGCAGCAGGCGTAGCTGCAGAGGTCGGAGCTAAGGTTGCGCTCCTCCAGAAAGAACCTGCAGTAGTATCCCAGGGTAACTGCGCTTCTGCTATCATCAAGTCTCGTTCTACGGAAGCGGGTATCGCTAAGTGGATCCACCACACGAACAGCCTTTGCGATTGGAGAGCTGATACAAAGCAGCTCCGCGCTTATGCAGATCACTCTGAAGAAGCAATGATGTGGGTCCTTAACAGATCCGGTATGACTAAAGAGACAGAATACGGTGACGGAAGTAAGGTCGACAGTAACGAGAAGTGTTCTGAACTTCTTAATGACGGCGACAAGCTCCGCGCTTTTATCAGTACCAGTGGTGATTTTACAGGACTTTGGAAAGACAGGGAGAAGACATATGATTACGGTGATGATCACTGCTATTTCATGGCTCCTTGGGTCGGCCCTAAGCCTCTCAATGTAGGATCTGCTTTAAGAAGAGCACTCGAGAATGTTCAGGAGAAACATCCGAATCTCGAGACATTCTTTTCGACTCCTGCAGTAAAACTTATTACGACAGGAGATAAGGTTACGGGAATAATCGGTAAGAATGCCAAAGGTAAGTATATTCAGTTTAATGCTCGAAAAGCAGTTATCCTCGCGACAGGTGATTACACCAATAACAACGCAATGGTCA
>JAGCGE010000365.1 GCA_017649745.1 Clostridiales bacterium
AGTAAATATAACACGAGGATCGTCATCGTCGTACAAGATTCTAGCGTCTTTATATATATGAATTTCTGTTAATTTATCGACATCCTTTTCTAATTTAAAAGATTCAATTGTACCGTCTTCGCATTTCCAAAACATATAACTTCTCCTTTCAATTACAAATATCATTGGTTACGGTAGCTGGATTCGAACCAGCATCGACAGAGTCAAAGTCCGTTGTCCTACCCTTGAACGATACCGTATAAATATCAAGGAGCCGCATAACCGCCATCCCGACAACTACACGACTCCTATCCATCATCACGGAATATTACGACTCTTTCTTTGAATTAGAATATCCATTGTGGTATTTATTGCCGCCAGAATTAGAAGCAGTGTTTTCCACGTTAGAAATATCACTCTTCGTCTCTGTCTTCTCTGCCTCGTCGTTCTTGTTCTCTTCATCATTCACAGTCACCTTCTTAGTCACCTGACGTTTCTCCAGACGAATATCAACGACTATCTTATATAGTTCCTTTGTACCAAACAATCTATGAAACGCTGCGTGTACTGCTCTAAGGATTGTGTCATAAATATCACGCCTATCTTTTTCGTCCTTATCTCCTATCTCAAGGTGTATCTTCTCAGGTGCGGGCTTGTCTACATTAAAGAATTCTCTTATGCTCATGTCTAGTTTCCTCCTAAATTTAGTTGGTCTTGGTGGTGCCTTCCTCATCTAAATTCACCGCCTTACTATCCTCGCCCTCGCAAATATCATTACGATCGGCTGGGTTGTACTTCTTGTGCTCTTGGGCCATAAATAGCAAATTGTCATAAATATCATTACGCTCTTTACGACTTGGCTTATGTCCATATACACGATAATACAAATTAGGTTTATGTCTCTTCATCATCCATGCCCTCGACAAATTGATAGAACGACGTACACTTACACAAAATATCAATAAACTCCTGCCACTCAGGAAGCTTATGACCTCGTCTGGTTGTCCATATGTTATAGAGAACCTCGTAGGATATACATACGGTTCGCTTCTGCATGTATGATGAAGGTAAGAGTTTAAATATCAATGACTCAAACACTCTCTTCTTGCCAGGCTCTATTACCGACCTTGCTCGAAGAAGATTAAGTGCATTAATTACGCCGGTGATAGCTTCCTTGGTTTCAGGATCCGTCTCTTCCTCACGAACCAAACTGTCGTAGAATCCAAAGTCTGAAATATCAAACGGCTTCTTCATGATGGTATGCATGGTCGATGTAGAATTAGCAACTGTGCCTACCTTGTAAGTGTCAAACTGCTTCCACCAATGCAGGGGCGCTGTTATGTCCGCATACACAAATATCATTCTCATAAACTTCCTATGAGCAGGTCCGGCCTTAACAAGTTTACGACACAAGGCCAAATCTTCAGGACCTATAATTCCAAGATTAGCAATTGCTTTACTTCCAGTATCACTCTTATCCCACGAATTCCAAGAGTTACGCATACCATGAATAGCGTGCCACATACCGACACTATGATCGACATTCTCAATTATCAATTTACTTCACCTCCGTTACTTCTTCACTTTTCCACTCATTAAATATCAACTCCTCTAACTTCGCCGTTTGCTTCCTTTTTAGCACGAAGCTTACCAAAGTCGACGTTGCAAAGAGTATTCATCGCTTGAACCCATAATTGTCGATCAGACATCTCAAATATAAGTTCTTTCTCAAGACCATCCTTGAATGTCATCACGATCATATATACGGATTTGGACTTTGTGTTATGTACTACTCCGGGATAATTTTTAGGAAAACCTTTAGGAAGAGATCCTACATCGTCTATCTCTTCGTCTCGCTTAAAGAATTCTACAGTCTTCAGTTCGGCTTCATCAAATATAATTGGTACTTCAAGACCGTCAATACGATTTACTATGAACTTCATTATACAACCACCTTTTCTTCTACGTGTATACAAATATGATAGCCTGTGCCTCCGACAAGAGTAAGCCTACAGAATATCCTTTCTCCGTCTTCTGCACGAATTCGCCTGTTGTGAAAAATTGACACGGAGTCTATGTGTGCTCTGCCGATCATGTCGTCGAACCCTTTAAGCTCTTCATGCGTTATGTGAGAAATATTATCGAGGTAATACTTCTCACCGGTCGAATGGTCCTTCATGTCAGAAATTAGTGTATCAGCAAGTCTCTTTAAAATATCAATCGTATCGGGTTTTTCTATCATCACCAAACACTTCCCCTCTCTGCATACCCCTAGGACAAATAACCATTAGCGACATCCATTTGCCATCACCATAATGCCTTGCCCTAGTGCGATAAACAGGAAATCCTTTCTTCTCAAGCTCTTTGACTGCTTTAAGGAGCGTTTGTCTGCTTACTCCCCATAAGTTTTCAACGCCTTTAGAAATATCAATAGGACGCTTCTCGATAGTGCCTTCAAGAATGTTCTCAAGGTCTATCATTATACTATTAGTACACTGTCTTCTGCCTGTTTCAATCATATTGCCACCTCATTAAATATAAAACTAAAAGAGAAATGGGATGTTACTCCCAAATCTCGTTAAATTTTACGCTGATTATTTTATGATTCTTAAAATATTCAACTTCATAATTTTCGAATATATTAGACCATTGTCCAATTCCTCGATCTAGCAGTAAATCATAATTATCATTGAAAGTTCTAGCTTCGGAGCCATAAAGAAACTCGTCTCTCTTTTTAAATAGTTTCTTTTCAAACTCCCTGTTAGCATTCAATGCATTTAAATTCTTACTAGGTTCTTCGAGTTTTTCTAGTGTGACCTCATTGTCGTCCTCGAATATTACAAAGCCATCAAATATAAATTTTTTCATATAATCAACCCCTTTCATATAAGGAGATGAAAATATTGCGACATTATTCTCCAAACATAAACGAGCCAAATTTTCGCTCATTAAACTTTTTCTTCGAACCAAGAGCCCTACTGATAGAAATATCAATAGAAGCCTTAGACTTCAAATGGTAATAATACAAATCGATGTATGGCGTGTTTAGTCTGTCAATACGACCACAAGCCTGCTCGAGTTGCTTATACGAATATGTCTGACTGAAGAATATCACAGCGTTGGTCGAGATGCAGTTCCATCCCTCACAACCAGCTGTATACTGAACGAGATATACCCATTTCTTAGTATCGGGTATGAGTTCATGTCTATGACCATTCCACTGGGCAACAGCGACATCTTCACCCCAGTTAATCCCGAGCAAAATATCAAGCTCATAGTCGTAGTTGTAAAACACAATTACACGACCATGCTTTTGAGCCAAATCTCTGCAAATATCAATACGACCGGGATCACTATTTACTATTCGTCTAAGCACATAACAAAGTTCGCCAGCATTAAGTATGGGCAAGTTCGTATATGGATTCCAACGATTCTTTATTGTTACTTTGTACCTCTCACGATCAAACTCACACCAAATATCATTGTGATGCCTTACAGTCTGTCGCTTAAAGTCCATGTCGACTAAAATCATGTTGCGAAACCTTATGAGCTTACCGACATTATCGTATCTGTCTATCTGGGGAAATTTGCTGAATCGTTTCCAGATAACATGCTGCTTTTCAAACTCTGACTTATTGGCATAGAATCCATTAGCTATGAACACTGGAATATAATCAGACCACGTATCTCCGGGTGTAGCTGATAATAAAATCCAATCATTACGACGACTTATTCGTATGAATGTCTTACTCCATTTACCATAACCAACGACTCTTTGCTCATCAAATATGAAGAACGCATCAGTAACGTCCTTATACTTTGCTATGTTATTCCACGAATCAATAAACACGTGATGATAGTCGTACCTATTAAGTTCATCATTTGTCGAGAGAAGAAATGGAGCGAGCTCATCGTCCCACTCCAATGTATCTCTCTTACGTGCAGTAGTGATAATATAGAGATCTTTACGACATTCATATGTGTCATACATAGGCTCATAGTCGTCTCCATAAATATCACCACCACACATGTCGAAGTAATAAGCTATAGCAGTGCGAGATTTACCAGAGCCAACACCACCACATAATATGCAGCCATTATGCATTTCGCTAATTGCTTGAAACTGATAATCCCGCAAGCCAAACATTACTTATTCTCCTTCTTTACACCATCACGCTCTTTGAACATGACGGGCTTTATTGATCCTTGATTTACAGGATTTTGGAGACACTCCGCACACTTCTCGAACGTCTCATCTTCTTTGTAGTATTCGCAGTCCTTACAGAACTTATCGAACTCTACGATCATGTCAACAATCTCAGCCATAAATATCAAGCCTCCTTGATGTGTTTACTTATTCGATTTAAGCTTTTTAATATATTCACTTAGTATTTCGTGAGCTGCCTGATACTCATCAATAGCCAGACAGTTTATAACCTTTGTAAGTTCAAGAGGCAGTTTCTTTTCCTTGCAATAGTCTGCCACATTGATAGGTTCTCTTTTGGTTTCAAGGTACTTTAGATACCTTTGCAAGTACCAGTCAGCTTTACTAAGATCTTGGATGTACTTATCCTCGTCTTTCTTACCAGCCCTTGAAATATACTTGATGGAAGTACCAATATGGGTGACCATACCGTAATCTTCAATAAAGTCGATGGTTTCATACTTTCCATCAGTGTAATGCGACGGGTGATTTACAGGATCATCTATCTTCTCGTCCTTTTCGTCGGATTTCGAACCATCATCGAGACTAGTTGACTCATTAGTATCCATAAGTTCCGTCCAACGTAATTCAGACAGATCATATTGAACACGAGTAAGTTCGTTAGAAAGCTCAGACACTTTAACTTCGGTTTCTGCATACTGATCAGCATGAACTCTAAGAATCTTAAAAACGTCATTCATGCTACCACGCAGAATATCCAAGTCTTTTGTAAATTGACACTTAACATCGTTGATTCTGTCGGTTACCTGCCCGTTTAGATTATTCATGTGGCCAATAATGATTTCAACCACTTCTTTGTCGAGTTTAACTTTCTTTACTTTGACCTTTTTCTTAGCCATAAATATCAATCACCTTTCGATAAATTAGTCGATTATTTCTTCTCTTTCTTCAAGCCCTGCGCCAGTAGAAACATCTTCCATCTCGCCAACATCTATGTTCTCATCAGCAAGACAAATATCACGGGACTCCTTCTCCTTGACTTCAGCCATAGCAGCTTCATACTTAGCCTTAAGAACTGCTTCCTTATCGAGATATATCCTTGAGCCTGTAGCACCGATCTGGTCCTGATACTTACCAGAATATCCAGTAGAGCAAGGGGTCTTAAGTTCCTCGAGCACCAGCTGAGCTATACGTCTACCGGTATCGAGAAGCACCGACGAATTGCCCATGTTAATGAGTTCGAGAGTTATTTGACCATTCCATCCGGGATCAATAAAACCCGCGTTGTGCACGAATATACCAAGGCGACCTATAGACGATCTACCTTCAAGTCTTGCACAAATATCAAGAGGCAAGCTTACCCTCTCCATAGTTGTTGCGAGTACCATGTTACCGGGATACAGAATGAACTTATTATTGTTAAGGCTCTTGTATCGTATCTTAGTGCAAAGATTTGCACGATTATTTGGTTCAGCAACGAGCCAGTGATTACCGAGTCTAAGATCGATGGACGCCGGCTGTATCTGATCGTTAGAAATAGGATCGATTATTATCTTACCCTCAGAAAGAGCAGCTTTTATATCAACATCAGAATAAATCATATTGAAATCTCCTTAAATAAATATAAAGTAGTTATTGTTGAAAAGTAAAAGAGGTTATGACTGCGAATGTGCAAAGACAGCCATAACCCCTTTTAAAAATATCAATTAGAACGGAACGTCGTCTGAATCATCGGAATACTCAAGATCAGCAAATTTATACGCAAATGCGTCTTCCGGAATATCCTGATACACGTACATTGTGTTGATCCATAGCTGATACTTACCGTTGTTCTTCTTCTCACGACCACGACCTAACACAACATCGATCGACTGAATATGCATCTTATCGAGTATACCGATAGTTTCTTCTGTGAGATCTACAGGGCGTTTCTTAGGAGCAACGAGTTTCACTATAGTCTTAGGATTAAATGAGCCGTCAGAATTTACAGCGAGCTTGATCTTTGTAGTGTATGTGGGCTCCTGATCTTCATAGCCCTCACGAGGAGCATTCTCCCACATATCGATCTCGTACTGTTTGAATGCATCAACCATATCCTTAGGAACGATAATGTTCGCAAACCTCTCGTCGGTTTTGAACTCTCTACCGACCTTGGGCTTAATAACTCTCATTTCACCAGCAAAGTTACGATTGAACTTATCTTCGGGAGATGATGCGTCTCTGGGGTTAGCTTTAATTTCTACGCTATTGAGCGTAAACTTCACATAACCGTTCTGCTCATAGACCATGTTGTCTGCCATGAATATCAAGCCTCCTCGTCTGCGGGAACTTCTGCATCACCCTCTGCCTCTTCAGGACAAATATCAATAGCCGGTGTATCCTGTACATCCGACTCAATATAGTCCTCATTAGCAGAGTTTCTCTTTTCAACCTCACGACCGATGAAATATCCAGCCGTGCCACCTACTGCGGTTCCGATTGCTGCGCCAATGATTGCTTTTGATACTTTCATTTTGAAAGTCCTCCTTTAAAAAAATTTAATATTAAAAACAAAAGTAAAATGGGATTCGAACCCATAAGCTCCGAGTGTTCAATCCGTTCTGACTCGGCGTTTTCACCGTTAAACTATTTACTTTTGTTTCCATAATAGACCATGTAATTATTGCGGATAAATATCAAAACGGTAAACCATCGTCATCCTTGAAGAAGTCACCGAATTGCAATATGTTGTCATACGAATCGTCAACAAGCTGTCTATAGTACGAAATATCAATGATGTCCTCGCCCTTATCCTTAAGAGCCTTTACCGATTCAGTATCGAGCCATCTATAGTCTTTCGTACCTGCGGCAAAAGCATAACCATCGTCCGTCTTACGAACTAACTTACCTCCACCGCGAGTAACAGGCATAAACGAGCCAACACGACCAATGAACTTATAGTCATGACCTTGATCAATAGTATTCTTGAGAATATCAATTTGGTCTGACAGTTCTTTTTCTGACATGCCTCTATATTTAAGAGGTAAATTGCCCATTGCGGAAGTATCCTCATTATTCTTAACCTTGTTCATAACGGATTTGATTTTGAGCAATTCCTTTTCAGAGTCAGAAACATCGGGAAGATTCTCATTCATGTCTAAATATAAAGAAGAATTAACATTAACTGTCACGCCCATATCATAGAAGTCAATGGGTTCATGTGAAAATAACGTCTTAAACACATACGGTTCTGCAAATTCTTTACCGGTAGCAGTCCAACCATCGTGCTTTTCCCTCTTCTCTACATTGTCCTTAGGCGCATATCCATACTGCATTTTGCAAATATCAGGATCCGCGTAACGAGCAATATAAACCGCGTTGTTAACAAGAGCCATCTTCTCGTATGTCGCTTCGTGCTCGAACGTATACCCATACATTTTACCGTAATCACTAACGAACTGAATAATTTCAGGTGTAGCGTTAGGTATTTTGATCGAGTCTGTCTTAATATGAGCGACTGTAAAACCTCTAGCCTGTACTTCATGCTTGAGATTAACCATGAACAAAGCTCCACGTTTAGCGACAATATTATCGATATTACGAGGATCTTTAAACGGATTTCTAAACTTAGCTGAAGTCAGACCATAAACAGAATTAATAGGAATCTTAAGAGCATTAGACAATGCCTTAGCCGAGTCCTTATCGTCGAGATACTTTGAAAGCTTGCCATCAAACATTTCACGAACCTTATCGTACTCTCCGTGCTTAATATAAATTCTTACATCAAGCAGATCGACAAACTTCTGGGTATACTCATCGCCAAATAAGTTCTCGGCTTTGATTGAGTGCGGATGCATCGACGCTACATCCAAGAGAGCCACATTGTAATATATGCCTGGTTCAGCGTACACATAACCGCCTTCACCTATGAGCTCTCCTCTGTACCACGATTCCCACACGCCTTTTTCGCTCTTACTATATGTGTAACCGGGAAATACCGGTTTGTTGTCTTTAAATACAGTGTAGTGCTTGTCACAGTTCATCGCGGGGAATCCTTCTAAAATATCATTGACAGCACCCTCGTCAACGCCCATGAATCTGTAGTTGAACTGTGATTGTGGTTCCTTATTGCCACCAAATATAATTCTCGTAGTGTGCTGATTGTTAGTATCGTTAACTGTAAGTCCACTAAGGTCAGCAAGAATCTCACGAGCTTTAAAGTCAGAATATCTTTCGTTGAATACTGCCTCTGTAGCAATTACATCGTTGTCACAGTATTCAGCAACCATGTCCCATAAATTTTCAGGAACGGGTTCATCCCATGGCAAGTTAAGTTCTACATGATGTATTCCAAGTTCAATCTCCCATTTCTTAAGAGACTGCTTTTTAGAACAAAAATCATATACATCCGTATACGACAGTCCATATGCATCACTAAAGAAACAATCCTTATCGCCTTTATTTATGATACGCTGCGACAAATCGTACAAGGCTTCATTAGAATATCCCATAAGTCGGGCATAAATAAGATGGTTATCGTACTTACGACAGTTGAAACCCACAAGCTTATGCTTAATAAGATTTTCAATATCAATAGGCCGAGGATTAATCATCCTAATTACAGGATTATCTCCGGCTTTCTTATAGTTAACCAGAAACAGATTAGGAAATACCTCAATATCAAAGAATACAAGGTCTCCATCCGGTGTAGAAACATCTGAAACATCGTCGGACTTAAATTTCATTTTGAGCGCTTTCTTCAAACACCCTTCCGACTGATGTGTTGAACCGGCAGCAAACGCACATACATCGTCACGAAGATCTGTTACGTCGTAAACAATGCCTGACTTATACGCATTTTCCAGGGTTTCAAATATAAAGTTAATGTTACTTGTTGTGTCCGGATGTATCTCTTTATTGAGGCATCGCATGATACGTCTCCTAATTTGTCGTTCGTTTTCGATGCGATAGTCCTCCACGGGTTTCGCTCCTTTCAGTGGGAGTCCACTTGAGATAGTTGCTATGGGAATATCGTTACAGATGGTGAGCCGTCTTCTCAATGACTGCTTGCCTGTGAACACTTTAACTTCTACACCCTCATCATAAATCTGACTAAGCATACTGACATCGCCAGAATATAAATAATGAAGATGTAGACCTCCTCCAGATTTACTGGTTTCGCTATATGTTCTAGGAAATTTGTTGGCGGCTTTAATGTTAAGATCGAGTGATTTATTTCCGTCTTTGTCTCGAATATCAAAGTCTATAACAATATGGTTCTCTGGAACTCTAACATAATGCGTCTTAGAAGTGTCAATAGCCTTTAATGTCGTCTTGACTCTACTCCAAGCATACATCGGCTTTTCTTCTTCGTTAGCATACTGTGCTGGACAATCAGCTAACTGAATATCAAGCAGAGAGGGTTGTTCTTTAAGGTCAAGCCAAGTTGTTAACTTTTTCACGACCTTAACTTCCTCTATTCCAGAAGATTTCTCGAGACTTTTCATTTTGAAATTAAGAAATACCTTTCGAGCATTTGTTCCATCAGGTAAAATAAGACGATCTTTGTATTCTTCAAAATAGTTCTTGAGTTCTTCCTTAAACGTAATTCGTTTCATATATGAAACATGTGAATTGTCACAATATGACTTGTACTTTTCCCAAGCCGATTTTAATGTAACGTATTCTTCACGAGCAAAATCAAACGCATTCTCCTCCACGAAATCGTAGAAGTCATTAGTGGCGCTCATCATGTTTATAGGAATATACTTATCGTAGTAATTATGGTTTTCATGATACACCTCTAAACACTGATTAACGATCTTGCCGTACTCGAACTTCATTTGCCCCATTAAGCGGTTATATTCGTTAAACGATACTTTCTCACCTGATGGAGAAATATCAATGAGTCTTCGAAGTATACCTGACTTAGCATTAGTTATTTTGACGGGTTCGTTAGTGCCCATAAGGAGAAACGTATGAAATTTATTAGTGTATGTGTGCTTAAATTTTTCGTTTACCTGCAACTCCTCATGAGACACCAACGAATTAAGTCTGGTATTATCTTCTATTCTGCTGAGGTCACCATCATGATTGATAGCGACAAGCGGATTGTTAGCAAAGGCCTCAAGTGCAAACGCAGCCGATCTCAAACCTAAAGTTTTAGCTTCGAAGTTCGCACAATATCCAGCAAACAACCCATTAATGATGTTAAGAACAGTAGATTTACCTGTACCAGACGAACCATAAAACACAGCAAACTTCTGCAGGGTCTTACTTGCTCCAGACGCTATAGCACCTATAATCCATTCGATTTTATGCTTTTCGTCCGGAGAATATAAAGTACCCACGAGTTTGTTCCATGCCTCAGGTTCGCCTTCCTCTATAGGATAATTGAGTTTGCGAGTGGCATAGTCTTCTTTCCTAACATCTTCATTGTTAAATATAATTCTTTCGTCCAGATCGTGATAATTATCGCGAGATTGAAACTTGCAATACTTATTCCATTTATCTACTTGACCACTATCTCCGTCTCTTAGATACTTGACGTTAATCTTGTTCGTAGTATTAGATGTCTCTTTGAACTGGTTGGCATAATTGGTTATCTCACGATCTATTATTTCAAAGGCTCTATACTCATCACGAGACCAGAAACCGGCTTCTTCATCCCAGATAGCATAAAACACGTTACCTTTAATCATCAGATCTTTAGATTTACGCACTATGAATTTGGGATAAATATCAATGCCGTTTTTAGTCATTGAAGTGGCCACGATAAAAAAGTCAAGCAAGTCATCTCACCTCCTTTCGGTTAAATATCAACGATCATCATTCATCACTTTCGTCAAACGTAAGCCTTTCATTCTGCTTAGCAAGCTCCTTTTCCATGTGTTTGTCGAGGAATATAATACCGCCGACAGCAACAAGCGCAAGTGTGCCTGCAAAGAATGCTTTGCGTCTCAACCGCTTTACTTGTCGATTGAGTCGTGCAATTTCTCGAGTATTCTTCTCTATATCGAGAGAGAACTGTCTGATTAACATTTCATTCATATAAATAACCTCCGCCACGTTATTTCTGGTACTTTATTACATCATTAAGATGTGCTTGCATTTGATACCATATATCCTTATCGGACATTTCACGTAGACTGTAACGCTCAGACCTGAACATACAGCCTTTTCCATTTTGATCATATGAATATGTATGAAAATTGTTTAGGCATCGGTCATACTCATTCTGATTAAACTGATCATCACCCATATAACCAATACCTAAATTTGAGATCATTTCCCAGAACCACTGAGCCGTGCGATCTCCTTCGCTTTCAGAACCCATGATACTGTCTTCGATTCTTACAGCTAAAGCAACCAACATTTCAAGCATATTGCTTTGAGCTTCCTCAAACTCTATGAATTCTCGGCCACTAACACCGTGGAGGTATTCGTCCATTTTTCGTTCGAACAAATACCTCATGGATTTGCCATCTTTTGCTCGTTCGTTATCGAACGGTTTCATTTGTTCATATCTAAAACGAGTAGAATATAAAGTTTTGAAGAGCTTTTTGTATCGAGGATACACTCGTTCATTGGCTATCTTTTTACACAGCCAACTAAAGTAAAGTTCTTCAACTCTGGTCATATGCTTATCCCCTATCCGAATATGCCACATCAGCGTGAGTTATACAATAATCCACCCTTTCTTTAGGATTTCTTACGTACAACATGTCCTCTTCGAACTCACCGAAGTGGTATAAATTTTCTTTACCGATAAGCTCATCCGGATGCTCAACGATCTCCAGAGTATCGTCATACGCTAAAGTACCGTCAGAATAATATGTCAAATAGTCCATATCTTCGAATTTTTCACCGAACTCGTCGGGATCGATACAATATGGTTCATTGATCTTGGGTTCAAGATGAGCCTTTCCCGAAATATCAATACCGGTCTTGGTAGTTGTTTCATTCATTTCTTTTTCACCTCTATAATTGTCGATGAGGCTATTAATCTGAGCATTCTTTTCTTCCGCTTCTTTTGCGCTCGTAAGAGTGAGTCTTTCTTCCTCAGCGAGCTGCTTGAATGCATCTTTTACAGACTCAATTTCTGCTTCAGTACGTTCGCGCATTACGTGCTTAGTTATAAGCGCTCCACCAATTGCGCCAACACATAAACCAGCAGAAAATATCAATACTCCTTTTAATTTCATATTAGTTATACACTCCCAATGTTGAAATTATTGCTCTCCGGCAGGCTTCGTCTGAAATATCAAAGCTGTTACGAGAGTAATTTTTGTAGATGGTTTCTATAATATCTCCGGAATGGGCCATACGTCTCATATCATCGTCATCGAGACCGAGATCTTCGACTTCAGATATGAGCGTATCAGCTATCTGGTTCTTCATATATATCTCCCTTGCACTATGTATGAGCCAAAGGGGAGTTCGATTTTGATACGAGAGAACCAGATTGTTCCATTCCTTATTTACTTTGTCTACCAACATAGATGCATTGCTCATATTAATATCCTTTCTCTTGGTAGGTTATTTGTTCGATGGATTCAATATCGCCCTCGAAAATATCAATCGAGGATACTGTACCCATCAAACGTACTTCGCGGGGTAACTTACGAGTGTCGACTATAAATTCAAGCACATTACCGCCACCATCGCGCATCGGATGATACATATGTTGACTATCAGTATCCTTATCAGCTTTGCAGTCACCGATCATCACGTTAAAAGTTTCACCAGTATCCAGAGTGATTTTGAAACAATCGCCGACCGTTGACGAATAATACGAACCCATAGCCACGAGATAGTAATCATCGACCTTTCTGAGTCCATTTTCATCAGTCCAAGCATACTGCTGAAGCTTATATTGCGGACTAGTCTCACATGTTATGCATCTGTAATCCATGTAAGATTTAAAGTCGGTGCTAATATCCTCAGGTACCGAGAATGTTAACGCCGACGCAAGTAATATTCCTGTAATCATCGTCTTTCTCCTTGAAATATAAATTTTTAGCAGCGCTTATTGAGATAATAAGCATAGGCGCCCAAAGCACCAATAAGACCAACTGTCACGCCAATGCCTATAATAGCATCTCTGTTTCTCTGCTTATAGCTCATGCGCTTCATCTCTTTAAGGAAATTGATTTCATTTTGAGTAAGCGGTCTTTCGGGCAGGACAGGCACTTGAACGGTCTTCTCTACGATCTTTTCGATCTCGACAGGAACCTTTTCGACAATCTTAGTCACTTCAGGAGAAACTCTGATGTTCGAAAAATCAAAACCGTTTCCAGTTTTCGCCGAATATGAAGCTACGGCTTTAGCAATGTCTTCGTCGAGTCCTTGGAATGTGGAACCATCGGCAAGTTTTATGTATG
>JAGCGE010000366.1 GCA_017649745.1 Clostridiales bacterium
AAGCAGTGGACTGCATGAAAGATATCATCGAAGAGGTAAAGAAAGCCGAGAAGTTTATTTTCCTTGAATACCATGCTATCGAGAATTCGACTTATTTCCTTAAGCTTGCAGATGTGCTCGAAGAGAAGGCGAGGAACGGTGTTGAAGTCCGTCTCATCTATGACGAAGTCGGAAGTATGGTCTTTATCAATAAAGATTTTATTAAGGACATGGAGAAGCGCGGTATCTCCTGCCGAGTCTTTAATCCTATCGTTCCGACTATCAATGTGCTCATGAACAACAGAGATCACAGAAAGATCACGGTCATAGACGGAAAGGTTAGTTTCACGGGCGGTTTCAATCTCGCCGATGAGTACTTTAATCTCGTTTCACCTTACGGTTATTGGAAGGATACCGGCGTCAAGATCACAGGTAAAGCTACTATCAATCTGACCACTATCTTCCTTGAGATGTGGAATCAGATCAAGCAGACTGACAGCATCGAGAAGATCCAGGGGTTCTTAAGTGCTTCTGATGAAGCTATTGATACCAAAGACGGACAGCTTGTCCAGCCTTATGCGGACACACCTCTTGATTTCGAGAATGTCGGACGCAATGTCTATCTGAATATAATCTCAGCAGCTAAGAAGTACATCTACATTTCTACTCCGTACCTTATCATCGATGACGAGACTTTCTCTGCGCTTAGTCTTGCGGCGGGAAGGGGAGTCGATGTAAGGATCCTCATACCTGAGATCCCTGACAAGAAGTTCGTTTACAGGGCAACATGCTCATATGCAACGCTTCTTGCCAAGAACAACGTTAAGATCTACAAGTTCACACCGGGCTTTAACCACGCTAAGCAGATCGTCTGTGATGACGAGATCGCTTCATGCGGCACGATCAATTTCGATTACAGAAGCCTTTACTTCCACTTTGAGAATGCTGCGCTCTTTACTTCTCCTGATGCCATAGCATCGATGAAGGAAGATTTCGAGAATACCTTTAAGATCTCGTTTGAAGCAACTGAGACGTTCTCCCAAAGACTTAAGCGTACGAATATCCTTTACGATAATATCGTAAGGCTTATTTCGCCTCTGTTTTGATCGTTACGTACACGTATCCGAGCCCGTCCTTGCTCAGCGTAACATTATCGGCATCGCTCGGGATCTCGATCTTGTCCTCAGGCATCCTGGCGATCTCATAGCCGTAGTATTCATAGTATTTTCCGACCTCGAAAAGGTCCTTATAGTTTTCGAAAAGACAACCAGAATCCTCGATTATCTTACTGTGCGGAAGGCCGATATATCTGATATGCCAAGGCTCGTACGAAAATCCGGTAATATCCTCTGCGCCATACGGATATCTGATGATAAAGCCGTAGTCGTAACAGTGATCGTTTACGAATATTCCTGCCTCGCTCTCTATAAATCCTGCGCCTGCGAATTCTGATACATAAACGTCCAGCGCGAGGCCGGTCTGATGCTCGGAAGTTCCCGGAAGCGCAGCTATCTCAGCGCCCTCCTCCTCATAGACTCTCTCCTGGTCTTCGTAGCTTCTGTAGCTGCTCATGACATAGAGCTTATCTCCGACCTTCTCTGATACCGCAGCTGAGAGCTCGGCATAGTGGTCGATGATGCAGGAATTCATAAGAACTCCCGTGTCCTTATATTCGACGATGTCGGCAGGATAATCCTTGTCGATAGGGTGGTCCTCATTAACAAGGAGCATTGATTGATCGGTGTTATAGATCTTCGAAGCTTCTTCGAAGGTATATGTCTTGAAAGGCTCCTCATCTTTATCCTTCTTCACAGAAGTCATCTCCTTTGCGGCTCTTTTTGCATTCCTCTTGAAAACGAGATCTGCGCTGAACCACACCTTCATTCCAAGGAGTATTAATCCGATAACTATAAGACCTGCACTGATAGATAAGATGGTTTTTTTCATTTTCGATAACCTCTGTTAATATATAATCTGATTAATAAGTCAATGTGAAGCACAATATGATCAATATCGACAGAATTTTAGAATTATCCAACCTGTCTCTGAGCTCAGATGAGATCAGATCATTCGAAGGCGATCTCGAGGAGATGATCGGCTTTGTCGACTCTGTCAGGACTTTCAGCCCCGTCACAAGTGTTCCGCTTAAGAATGACGATGCTCCTTCTCGAAAATGTTTCAGGTTTACGCAAATATCAAAAAAGTCTGTTGATGACTATAATTCCTTTATCGGTGAATATGATCTTTCAGGCGACCCGATATCAGTTAAGGACAATATCCTCGTCAAGGGAATGCCCTGTACGGCCGGATCCAAGATGCTATCCAAGTTCATCGCACCATACGATTCTCCTGTCATTACAAAACTGAAGGCTTCCGGTTTTAAGATCGCGGGAAAGACTAACATGGACGAGTTCGCCATGGGCGGCGCTTCGTTAACCGGTTTTACGGGACCAGTCATTAACCCGTTAGATCCGCAGAGGATCGTCGGAGGCTCGAGCGGCGGCGCTGCAGCAGGAGTGTGCGCAGGCCTCGTCAGATGGGCGTTAGGTTCTGATACAGGCGGATCGTTAAGACAGCCGTCAGCCTTCCTAGGACTTACATGTCTTAAGCCGACTTACGGCAATGTATCAAGGCACGGCCTTATCGCTTATGCTTCATCTTTTGATCAGATCGGTCCTATAGCCAGAGATCCGATGGACGTAAGGCGTGTTTTCGATATCATAAGCGAGAGGAAATATGTTGCGGCAACACCTTCCAAGGTTAGGGTCTTGATCCCTGACAATCTTCTTAAGATGTCTGATGATGCAGCGTTGATAGCTGATTCCATTGGACTTCTCGATCCTGATGAGGTCGCATTTTTCGATATGCCTTATGTGGAAGAGGTCATCTCCTGTTACTACATCATCGCCTGTGCCGAAGCGTCTTCCAATCTCGGCAGATACGATATCGACAGGTACATGGACAGGAACGAGGGCTTCGGCCATGAAGTTAAAAAGAGGATCTGCCTTGGTAATTTCGTCCTGTCCGAAGGATTCTATGACGATTATTATATGAACGCGAAAAAGGTCGCGGGCGAGCTTCGAAGGGTTTTCGATGAGCTCCTCAGGGATGACACTGTGATCTTGATGCCTGTTACAAAGGGCAGGGCACCGCTTATCTCAGAATATAAGGGTCTTCGAAAATACACAGACGACCTGTTTACCGTATACGCCAACATCACAGGTCTTCCGGCTGTTTCGTTCCCTGCAGGCGTGAGGGAGGACGGATCTCCTGTCGGTATCCAGCTTATGGGAAACCGCGGAAGCGAAGGACTCCTTCTGGATATCGCGACTAAAGCGGGAGGATACGATCATGTATGAGATGAACATCGGACTTGAAGTACATGTCGAGCTCCTGACCGCTCACAAGATCTTCTGCGGCTGTAAGAACGTTTTCGGAGCGCAGATCAACAGCAACTGCTGTGAGATCTGTATGGGTCTTCCGGGAGCTATACCTGTGTTTAACGAGGAGTGTCTTAAGCCGGCTATAAAGGCAGGCATCATCCTAGGCTGCAATATCAGGGAAGTAACGAGGTTCGACCGTAAGAATTATTTCTATCCTGATCTTCCGAAGGGCTATCAGATATCGCAGCTCTATGAGCCTTTTGCGTATGACGGCAAGGTCGAGCTTACGAGAAACAAGAAAACGATAAGGATCCGTGAGATCCACATGGAAGACGATGCGGCCAAGCTCATGTATGAAGACGGCAATATCATTGTCGACTACAACCGCTGCGGCGTCCCTCTTGCAGAGATCGTGACCATGCCTGATTTTACTTGCGCCGATGAGGTCGTCGAGTTTCTGGAGATACTCCGTAAGGACCTTAGGGCAGCAGGTGTAACAGACGGCAAGCTCGAGCAGGGCTCTATGAGAGCAGACGTCAATCTTTCTGTTCGAAAAGAAGGAGAACCGATGGGAACGAGGACAGAGATCAAGAA
>JAGCGE010000367.1 GCA_017649745.1 Clostridiales bacterium
GCAAGGATTGGACTGCTGCTCAGGTTAGAGAATATCTTTGTGGCGCATATTATCAAATTCAAGGTGAAATAACACTTAATAGATTTGTCGGTTTAGGTGCGGCAGACAATAATACAGATGGTAGATATGCATTTAGAGGAGTAATTGTTGGAGCTTCCGGTGCAAAAATAAACAATAATTCCAATGTTCCGTTGATAAAAGTCAGCAATGGTTCAGTTGTTAGAAATCTGACGATAGAGATAAATACAACAAATAACGTAGCTACAACAGCATCGACCAGTACAGCATTTGGTTATTCTACTTCAAAGAATATGTATTATGGCGGTGTTATCGGCGAAATAATGGGTGGAGATAACATTATAGATAATGTTAGAGTAAACTACAGTAATTATCTTCGTGTAGGCACCACAGGTCAGTATTTGTACACTATTGGAGGTTATGTTGGTGTAGTTGTTAATGGTGGATTGATATTTAGAAATATGCCGGCCAATCCACTGAATAATCAGGAACTTACCGATGGTTCTTTCTTGGTGGGAAGTAGTTCAGCAGGCAGTAGCTATAGTCGTAGTTCAGATACCAAACATCTGTATATTAATTCGTTTGTTGGTAGAGTTATAAATGGTTATGCCATTAATGAAACCAATAGTTATAGCGGAGATACAGGCAGTTATACATTGGATAACAGTAATAAGAATTACAGGATCGCTGATGTAAATAAAGCACCTGGAAGCAATATTATTTCGTTTGGTGATTTTACTGCGACAAATGCAAATGATAAGCTGTGCATTCCAAACGGACAGTCTCTTTTCATACTGTCTTTGATCACACAGTCCGGTGCAGGAAGTGCTCCGACAGCTGATGGAACTTACGCTTATAGCATTGGCTATGACGGAACAACAAAGTATGATGGTACATCTGCTGTATCCTATGCTGCAACACATCTTGCAACTTATGAATATGTAGGTAACGTTAATAGTGACGAGGCAAGAAGTGATTGGACACAGTCTTGTAGAGATAGAGTTAACAGTAAAACATGTGTGCCTTACATTATTTCTAAGTATACTTTAGGATCAGGTGAGTCGTATCTTGCCAGAACGGTGACAAGTCGTACTTACTTGATCGAGCTGACAACGTCTAATGGTGATTATAAGTTGCCGGAGTGCTTTAGAGGTATTGGTTCTATTTGTAAGTTGGATGGAATGGCTAACGGAGCAGTAACTGAAGTTCCGTCAGTTAGTTCTAGTGATCTTGCAGATGAAGACGGCAAGTATGTAATGAAGATATACGGATTAAAGGGAAATGATAGTAAGATATGGATCAATCTGAATTATAAAACATACTCGAATTTGAATGATAACTACATATATACTGTCTATAAATCCACAAATGATAATAGCATGACTGACTCTCGTGTTCATGTTGGTTTTGGATTGTTTAACTATGTAAAACAGATTCCTCAAAGCGGAAAAAATAATACGACTTATAATACAACTTCCGGTTATTATATTGGGGATTTTACGTTAACCGGACAGGTAATCGTTAAAGAGTACGGATCAGGAGGAGCAGAGATAACTCAAACTTATGGAAACTCTTCAGATGCTACAGGAAAGAATATGCAAAGATTACGTCACTCAGTAGGAGGAATGATAGGTGTTCTCTGTATTGATGACTATGTTAATCTCGTGAATGCTGATCTGGATGACATCATTATATCCGGTCCTTATATGGTTGGAGGTTATATTGGCAGAGTGAATATAACTGAAAGAAATATGCAGTCCGGAAATAATATGAATTATATATTTGTTAATGGATGTGATGCCAAAAAAACCAGAATAACATGCGGTGGAGGACATTGCGGAGGAATAGTTGCCGGTAGTCATGCTGGATACATGTGCGTATATGTTAATACTGCTCCTAACACAAACACATCAGACGAGGATAATAGAGCTTCTGATGGATATTATATGAGTACTATGGAATTAAGTATGAACAGTAATTCCAACGATGGCGGTTGCGGAACAAGCGGTGTAATCGGCGGTATTAGAAATGGACATTCAGTTAAGATCTGGATCAATAATCTGGGTATTACTGGATATAGTGATAGCGAGAAAGATTACAAAGCAGAGATTAAAAATATTGCTTCTTCTTTTAAGAAAGATAACAATTCGGTTGCTGGTTTTATAGGATATGTTCGAAAGGCAGAATCTATAGTTATTACTAATTCCTCTGTAAGTAATATTAATATACAAGGCCAAAATGCCGGTGGATTATTTGGTTATATTGATAATTTCACTACTGCTGAATTGTATGGAACTTCACCTAAGATCAAGATATATAACTGCGATGTATATGCCGATGATATTGCCAGTGGATACAATATCACTTCTGCTCTAAATGCAGGCGGTATTACAGGAGGATTTATTACAAATAAAACATACAGCAATACTGTAGTTGGCTATGATGGATCGACATATATTTATGATATAGACGGAGTTAATGTATATAACTATACTATTTCGGGTTCGAATACATGCGGTGGCTTGATCGGTACAGCTAGTAATGGTGTCAGATCAATCGTTAATTCTTCTGTTCATAATTGCACTTTGAGATGCGGTAGTAATAAATCAATGGGAGGTATAGTGGGCTCAACAAGCATAGCTATTAGCGGATATAATATCTCTTCTCATGATAATTTGTTTGCAGGTCTTTCAAATTCTGCTACAACATCTGCTACCAAAGGCAACTTTATAGGAACAGCAGGAAGCTATGCCATAAAAATTGTTGCTTTCAGCAGAAACAATAACACATATAATGGAAGTGGATTATCTGCTGATTATGGATCAGGGACAAACTGTTATATAGTTTGCTCGGATTACAGAGGTGTTTGTGAAAACTCTGAATCTCCTAACAAAACTCCTTCAAATATGACAGACCTTCCAATTGGTTCTACGTTAGCTGATGTTGGTTCAGGCGCACGTGGTGACTATTTCCCTTATGCAAATGTTAATCCTAGAACAAATATGGGTGATGCAGAGGGTACGCAGTCATTCTTTACGAGCGATGGTATTGCTTTGTTTGATGTTACTCAGACAGATCAAGAGACAGGTGATGTAATATCTGATTCATTCTCTGTAGCAAAAGCGATTGTTGATGACAAGAATGGAATTTCACATGAAAACTCGTCTCTATATAATACTGCTTATACCGGTGCTTATTCAGGTACGGATAGTACAACAAATGGTGCATATGTTAAGCAAATGCTTGATGCAGGTGATGATGCCGATATCAGACTAACAACATATGGAACTGAAATGGGACTTCCTGACGGTTACAATGGTGATGATTTCCCTGTTATTGCTTTGGGTGGTGCTGCTAATAACTATTGGTATACTGAGTATATCGAATCATATATCAGGTTAATGACTAATACAAAGGATTCATATAATGTAGCTTCGTCTTCGGGAAAGTACAATATTAAGATTTGGTCATGTCGTTATGATCCGATAACAGGTCAGTATAGCGTTATCACAAATGAAGCTGATAGTGAGAAGAGTATCTATATTAACAACAACAGATTCATAATGCGAGAGAATAAAGCTGACTCATTAAATAAGGATCAGGGACAGTTTACGCTGATAGATGTTCAGTTCCTTAATCCTATGAACAACAAGGAAGTCGCTTATCATCTGTTTATCCCTGTTCTGACTCAGAAGATGGCAAAATTCGAATTCCATTCTGACGTAAGGCAAGGTACTGATTATGTTGCATCTGATTATAATGAGATCTCAACAAATAATGTGTATGCCGGAAACTTCGATTCTTGGACAACGGCTTATGTTCAGTTTAAGTATTCCGTCTCTGATATAAATACAATACTTAATACCGGTCGTGGATTGAAGTGGAACAGTGATAAGGTTGTTACGTTCAATTATACGAGTGATAAGGATCTTGCTGACGGAACTCAATTTGTATTACTTGATGCGAATAATAATAGAGATAAGGCTTATTATTTGAACAAGAGTGCTTCAATGACATCAGCCTCTACCGGTTCTTATCCGAAAGACAGTCTTGTTTTCGCTGACTTTAAGGAAAAGGATGGTACGACTCCATTTGAGAATGCTACTCTCTATGATCTTGTTGGAAATACAATAAGATACAGTCAGAATAGCAATGGTAAGTACTATGAGGTTGCTGAAGGTACTGAAGGAATTGTAGCTTGTGCATATGATTCGTCAGGCGGAAATGTTAAGTATTTCAAAGAGTATACATCCGGAAATGGAACAAGATATGACCTTTCTGCAACAGAGGATATCGTCGAGTCTTATTACATCAGTATGTACGCTTATTCTAAGGATAATAAGCCGGATAATACGAAGAAGACGGATAATGCTTATGCGTTTACCATTACATGTCCTACAACATTGAACGGTATCGTTACAAGCAGAAAGAAGGCTGAGACTAACACGACTGTATATATCGGAAATATGTTTGAGCAAACACTTACATTCTCTGATCAGACACCTAATGTGGTTGTTTCAAACTATAATAACGAGCTTACAGTTACTTTAACTTCTGAAGTAAGATTTGCTGATACTTCTAATAAGAGGTATTTCCAGGATAAGCTAAGTTCAGCAGGTCTGTCACTCTATCAGGGATTCTTACTCGATATGAATAAGAAGAATGACGGAGGTCAGAAGACAGGCAGTTCAAGAGTATCGGGAATTGAAGAGTACTCTTATACGATTACGACTTCTTCAGATCCGAATCAGGGCGGAACATATAGAGAGATCAATCTTGATGATGTTCCATATATCTATGTTGAACCTGTCAGTATTTCGATACCTTCATCAACTACTGATTCTAATTGGACAAGTACTCAGCAGGCGACTGTAACGATCAAGTTCTCAGCGGATGAAGCTGAACTAGCTAATATGTTCATGGCTAGAATCGCTGAAGGATCTCTTGCAGGTAATAACTTCCATGCTTCTGCGAATATCGATTTCACGAGCGAAGGCGTTGAGTATTCGAACATGAGATATTCGAGAGAAGATCTGAGTCACAGATACTATATGGAAAGAGAAGAGAAACTTGATCTGACTCTTACAGCAGATGAGCAGAGTTTGCCTGACGAATATGATAAGACAGGTGAGCAGAGCCAGAACTATAGTGCTTTAGGTATCAACTCGAAGTATATCAATACCGGAAAGAAGTACTCTGAGAACTATGGTGATAAGGAACATATTGAAGCAATTGCCAATATTGATCTTTCTAAGCTTCCTGATCATTATATTGACGGATCATATTCGTTGAGACTCACATTGACTCTTAATCAAAAGCGTGACTCCGGATCATCAGGTTATATCTATTCTGATGTGCCGATTGATACTTATCTGCAGAACTTCAAACTGTTGAGTAAGGATGCCAATAACGATGGTGTTCAGGATGAGATCACTTCAAGCACGGTGAAGAGCGCTGCAAATGGTGATTACATCTATACGTTCAATCTTAGTGGCGATCCGTCTACTTGGCTGATCAACTATGATGCGACAGGTCAATTGTTTGATGCAAGAGTAGCGTTCGATGTCATTGCTGCTGATGACTTTGAGGCTATTACAGGTTATCTGTATTCCAATTATCAGTTGAAGATGACAGCTGAGATCGTTGATTCGGCAACAGGTAATACTGTATTTAGCTCAGATGAGGATTGGATCATCTATACAAACGCAAGAGTTAATGCTCAGTTTGTTGCTCCAGCTTCGAATAATTCTCAGAACTCAGGTGGTTGATATTCGTTAAACTATCATAAGAGGAAGGACTTCGGTCCTTCCTTTTGTGGTGCCGCAAATTTGTCTTTTTCTGCATTATGAGTAAACTGGATATAGTGAATTAATGGGTGGGAGAAGAGAATGCGCAAGAGAAACGAGATAGTTAACTTTTTTATGATCGCAGTAGGTGCTGTTATTGCAGCTTTCGCGATCGAGGATTTCCTGGCTCCGAACAATATATTTGACGGTGGAATAGTCGGTGTGTCGATGATCGTTGCCGGATTTACAGGATGGAAGTTAAGTATTCTTACTTGGGTGTTCAACGTGCCGTTCCTGCTTTTCGCGCTGAGGAGAAAAGGAAAGATCTTTGTGGTGAGATCTGTCTTTGCTATGACGGTATTTGCTGGTGGAGTCGGATTTTTCGAGAGGACGCCTGCTATTACGGATGAGCATCTGCTGGCGGTGACTTTCGGAGGACTGATCCTGGGTGTCGGAGTCGGCCTTGTCTTAAGATATGGCGGATGCTTGGATGGAACTGAGATCGTTGCTTCTGTACTGAGTAAGAAGATACATCAGTCGATCGGAAGACAGGTACTGTTCTTTAATATCGCACTTTATCTGTTGGTCGGCGTTATGTACGGATGGAACAGAGGACTTTATTCGATCCTGACTTATGTGCTCGTTAGTGTCGTGATGACCAAAGTCGAGGAAGGATTCGATGCTCAGCGCGGTTGTCTTATCTTCACGAATGATAATGTTAAAGAAATAAAGACTCGCATTCATGATGAGCTCGGCAGAACTTGTACCGAGTGGAATGCAACAGGATATATCGGAGGCGAGAACAAGGCGCTCTATGTTGTTGTGAGCCAGTATGAGATGAGGCAGCTTCGCGATATCGTTGCGGCATATAACTGCTTTGTTACTGTGTGCGAGATCGATGAGATCATCGGTAAGAATGTGAAGAGCAAGAAACAAAAACGATAGACAAGAACAATTGTTCGAGTTATAATGATAAAGTGTTTCGAATAGTTTTAGTTTAAATTGAAGAATTATTGACAAGTTGTAGAAACTTAGGATGATTTGAATGTATTTTTTATACGGATCCTGCTTCAATCAACTTGGTAGTATTATGTTATATGATATTATTATATTAGTTGTGGGCTGGTTATTTAACCCAGGTCCAACCGATTGGCGGGCAGACGGTCCGCCATTTTTTTAGGACAGAAATGAAGGAATTAAGCATATTTGTAGATGAATCCGGTGACTTTGGTGCATACGCACAACATTCTCCATACTATATTGTTACTATGATCTTTCATGATCAGGATAACGATATATCTGCCAATATAGCAAAACTTAATGATGAGATGCGTAATCTCGGATATAAACATGACTTTGCTATTCATACAGAGCCTCTTATCAGGAAAGAGGAAATCTATCATGATACTCCCCCAAATGAAAGAAGAGCTGTATTTTCAAAATTGTTCTTTTTTACTTTGAGATCCAATATTCTATATAAGAGTTTTATATTTGAGAAAAAAGAATTCATTGACACATTACAGTTGGAAGCAGGTATGGTAAAAGAGATATCATTTTTCTTAAGAAGCAACTTAGTGTACTTTCAAGGTTTTGATAATGTAATTCTGTATTACGATAACGGCCAAAGGCAACTTACACGAATTCTTAACGCTGTGCTTGCGACTGAGTTGGTGGAGTATTCTGTGCGCAAAGTACTTCCTAAGGAGTATAAGCTCTTTCAAGCTGCGGATCTTATCTGCACATTAGCACTTCTGAATGCCAAATGTCAGCATGGTGAGTTGACGAGATCTGAAGAGATCATATTCCATTCAAAGAGAGAACTATATAGACAATTTATTAGACCTATCAAGAAGAAATCATTTGATAACCAAAAGTAGAGATGCTGAAGAAGCTGCAATAGCAGAACTTATTAATGTGGGTCTTTTTTCGGAGACCGAAAAGCATAGACGAAGAACGTTGGGATGGAGATTGCCTTAATCTAGAAATGACAATTCAGTAACATCAATTTGTTTGTGTTTGTCAAATCGCTCTTAAGTCTCGAACTTGATGTCTCGATCAAGCCTCTCATCGTTAATGATGACATTGAATCTTCCGTTAGAGATTGAGATGTCGTCGCTCGTAGCGTAAGATCCAACTCCAAGACTGTTATGGATGTTTACTCTGGTGTCTGAACCGATGAGCTTGATCTTTGTCTTGCAATCCATACCGCCTACGCCGAGGGCATGCTTTCCGACTGTCTCGAGTCTTACGCCGACTCTGTCAGCGAGGTAATCAGTCATGCCGTTAAGAGAACCAATACATGTGGAATTATCGGAACTTATATTGATGTCGATCCTTGAATCCTTGATGGAGATTCCTGCAGGGTCATTACCGCAAGTACCGATACATGACATTATGTTGCCGCTACCGATTATAGTGACAGATGTCTTCTCAATGCTAACGTCGGTCGTCTTTTCGAGAGAACCGATACCAACACCCTTATCGACGCTAAGATCCAGATTAATGTTACAGTTATAGATGTCGAGTGTAGACTCGGCATTAAATGAACCAATACCTACACACGTTGTTCCGCCGACCCTGATGGAGTATAGACCTCTGCGGATCTTGATGATGCCGCCCTTAACAGAGCCAATACCGACACCTGTGTTGCCGCTTCCTGTAACGGTGATCTTACCATTCTGACTGAAGATGAGTTCACCGTGTTCGGAAGAGGAATCGTTACCAATTCCGTAGAAATCAGTGTCATTAGTATCTATTGTAAGATTACCTTCGCCTTCAAAGGTGAGGGTAGATGTTTTCGCGAGCTTGATACCAGCACCGTGCAAGGTATTGTTACCCTTTAAGGTGATCATGAGATCGCAGCCTTCTTCGATCTCGATACAAGGACGTTCCTTGATATTGGACAGGTCAACGTTCTCGAGAGTGATCTCGCCTGTGTAGCCTTCTACTACGCGCATATGAAGATCAGTCTTCAAGTTAGGCGCACCGATGATAGAGATGTTCTTATAAACAGCGCCTTCTTTACCGACAACGATATCGGAGTAACCACCCTTGGAAAGAAGGGAAAGAGATACTCGGTTACTGTTGCCTGATTCGTAGATCATCTTGCTGTATCCGTCATCCTTCTCCTGAGTAAATCTGACGATCTCGTTACGGATCTTGTTGTCTATGCTCTGGATCGGGTTAACTGCTGGCTTTGCAGTATAGTAGCCCTGGATCAGATCGACACCCATATGGATGACTGTGCGAAGTTCTTCTGTAGTCTCGATACCTTCTGCAAGAGAGATGATCTTGTTATCGTGGCAGAACTTGATGATCTCACGAACAAAGTGCTGCTTTTGCGGTGCTTTGTCGATTCCTGTCAGGAGGAAACGGTCGATCTTAACAAAGTTTGGCATGTATCTAATGAGGTTATTGATGTTGGAATAACCTGTGCCGAAGTCATCGATCGCTATCTGAACGCCGAGTTTCTCCAGGAAACTCTTGTAAGCAGGAAGATCGATATCGTTGATCTCTGCTTCTTCTGTAAACTCGACGACCATTCTCTCGGCATTGCGTGTCAGAAGATCATTGACCTTATTAAGTTCGAGTTCTTCGAGTTGGACTCCCGGAATGCTGTTGATAAAGATCTTGGCATTGCCGAACTTGTCAGGGTTCTTCTCGATGTTCGAAAGGATGTTAATGAATGTTGCTCGCTCGACATCTTCAAGACGATCAAGAAGACCTGCGTATTTAACGATCATGAGAGGAGAAGCTTTCTCTTCTGTCGATGAACGCATCAAAGCTTCATACGCGAAGATCTCGCCTGTAGTAGCACTTACGATCGGCTGGAAAACATAAGACAACAGGTTGTTGTCGAGGATCTTAGAAACAAGATCGCATTCTGTCTTCTCGTCAGGTCCAAGACTGTTGTAACGTTCCTGCTTAGTGAAGAACTTACTGCTTCGCATGTTCTCCATGAGCTTCTGGTAACCGTTGACCGTGAAGGCACGTCTTAAGTATTCGAATCCGACAGAAACATCATCCATCCATTGTCTGAAAGTTTCATCATAACTTATCGGATTATCGCCGAAACTTAGTACAGCATAACCAAAGTTCTCTGTCTCGAAATAGAACGGAGTAATGAAAAATGCCGTCGGCGTACTCCTCTTGTTATCGAGATAAGGTATGAGATCCTTCGTCTCGAAAACAGCGTTAGTATTAACATAACCCTCATTAGATGAACTGTCGTAATTGACTGCCAGGATCATCTCTGACGGATAGTTGTTGTGAGTAATATGAACGTAAGGAGTATTCTGAAGGTCACGCCAAGGCTCTGACAGACACAAAGAGAACTTCTTTACGTTAGGTATCTGATATACGTAAGAATAGACAACACCGAAGAAAGAAGCGAGTTCAGTCTGGGTCATAAGGTTACGTGACATCATGTTATATACGTCATTACGTTCTTCAGCCATTCTGCAGGTAGGCCACTTCTTACGTCTCGGATCGAAAGCCTTCAGGTCGGAACACTTACATCCGCATGTCTCACCGCAAATGAACTTTGGCTTAGCCTCAAATGGCTTAGGAGTGATGCCTTCGATCTTACTCTTGATGTAATATGAAGCATACTTTCCCATCTCTTCATAAGGCATATCACTTGATGTAACGAAGAGGGGACTTAATTGTCCTTCTTCAGCTGTATCGAATCCTGCGACCGCTACTTCGTCAGGGATCTTGACTCCCATTTCGTAAAGGGCGTTACATACACCGATAGCCATCTCATCATTAGCACATACGATAGCTTCAGGAAGACCTTTATCACCGGATGCGAATTCCTTGACAGCATATTCACCGCTACTGAACCAAAAGTCACCATGGAATATCCTTGATTCATCAACTTTAAGACCATGAGCTAACATCGTATCTTCATATGCGTGAAGTCTGCTCAATGAGTGCAGATGCCACTTTTTACCTGACATATATGCGATGTCCTTGTAGCCGTGAACTTCGATCATGTGCTTCACGATCTGAGCCATGCCGTCATAGTCATCTTCAAGGACTGTAGGGAACAACTTGCTCTCTCTATCGATTATGAGGACCGGACCTGTGAAAGATTCGCTGAGCTTGTTTTCGAGACGGTCAGCAAGATCTGATGTCTGAAGACTGTCCTTAAGGACTACGACTCCGTCATACTGATTAGGATCAAAGAGATTATAGATATTGGTCTCTGCTTTCTCGCGAGCATCCGAAGACTGATATTTCCTATACATGGAGAATACGCACACATCAAAATCATCGGAAAAAGCCTGCTGGAGGAATCCGTTAACAAATCTCTTCTGATGCGTTTCATCGACTTGAGCTGCGAGTAACGCAATTCTTCTTCTCCTGCTCATAGCGATACCTCATATAAGAAACTTATTTATACTGATTATAACATTATTCTTCTAAAATAAATGTAACTTGACAATTAACATTTTAAAATTACAATAAAAGCATTAATAGATCGCAACGAACTATTAAAGATAATCAGCTTAACCATATGATAAAGCCGTTCCCTATGTTGGGGAGACGGCTTTGTTATTCTTCATTACTGATAACTGTTTTTCGCTAGAATAGAAGACAGCATATGGATCGTTTTATCGCTGACGCCTGACTGATGTAGATAATCAGAATATTTTCCAGCAATGCTTTGGACCTGATCAATTATCTTATCGCATTTGACTTTGCTTATGCCCATTGTTTTTCCTGACGCTATAAGATCATTATAGTTGATAGATTCCGTTTTACTGTTGATACGCATTTGGTGTGCACGAAGCCAGGTGTTATCAGGGTTGTATGAGAAAGTAAGATCATATGCAGGAGCCAGTTTCCAAATACCTTTTTTATCCATTATAAATGCAGTGTTTTTTACATGATCATCCTGGTTGACCATTATCACGTTAAATACCATCCTGCGATAAAGCTCAATAACATCAGTAACGGAATTTGTTAGTTGCATGGTTATATTCGCTGCTTCTTCGTAGCTTGTGTGACCAGGGATATTGTAATCAATATGTGCAATCGCTGCTAAAGTCTGCATGTGAAGCTTTTGATTCTGAATGCGGTCAAAACGTTTGGTCATAAAATGATAACGCCCGTTTTCTTCAAGTAGTCTGCTTTCATTCATCTTTATTCCTGAATCTTTAGCCATAAGGTAATATGCATATTCGATTCTGGTGTATTGAACATCATCTTCAAGATTATGGTCACCATTTTTATTAACACCATCAAACTTCAGCAACCAATATTCAAAACCATTTCCGGCATCGATCTGACCGCTCTTTATCATTTGCTTTTCTTCGTTCCAAGCGATGAGAGCTTTTGCTCTTGCGCCGCCTGCGGAAGTTCCGAGTTTGATCAACTGACTATAATCCGGGTCATCAAATGACCTGATTTGTTGATCTTTCTTTTCTGACAGGATATCAGAAGCGAATTTAACCATTTTTGCGACATCAACTTCTTCGTTAAACTCTGTTTCTGGACCTGAAGCAGGATAATATTCAAGTGCACCCATTCCTCTTTTACCTGTATAACATAATCTGTCTATAGCATTGAAGTCACTTAAAGAACGTCCTTGCTCTGAGAGCCAACGATCAATTACACGATTACCGAATTTATCAGGAAGGGAATCAGCAACCAGCCCTGGTGCTCCATGAAAAGCGTTTCCCACTAATTCAGGGAATGAATATACTCTTCTGCTTAGTGGCATCTTGAGAGGAGATAATTCTATTTTGCTGTCAAGAAATCTATTATCATATTCAAAAGATATGTATGCTTTATCTTCATCCTGATGAATGATGCCTATCCTTGTACCCCATAAAAAAACTTCTGCTGTATTTATCATTTGTCCTCACCCCATACGAAAGTAACATCTTGAGCGTTTCCTCGTGAACCGGAAGCTCTGCTACGCTTCTTTTCGCTCTCGAGATAGTAAGAAGGTCTGATACTCTGATCGGGAATCATTTCAAGAAGACGATCACCGAGATCCAAAGCGCGCATCAAACTTATGAATCTTGACATACTGATATCTTCACCATTCTCAAATCGCGATATACTTCTGACGGAAACTCCGGATTTTTCCGCAAGTTCACTTTGGGTTAACGGGTAGTCTATCCTGTATTGTTTTAGTCTATCCACAATAATCATGTAATCCTGATTCATATAATTCTCCTATACAAAATATTTAATGCGCCAAATATGTCTTGTTATGAATATTATATAACATAATACGCCAAATTTGTCTAGTTACTTGCGGATAACGCTATTTTGATTAACTGTACGGATATGGTTAGAGTTCGCAACTTTTTTTCCGTGAACGATAAAACTTCCAAATGTATATTCAAGATGTCTTACGGCGGTTCTGAACACCGCGACGATGCAGGGGAGACATTCTTTCTTGGCATGTCGTGTGAGGCACATGGTAAAAGGTTGATCTCAAAAGTCTCCTGAAGTTGTTCGAATCAACACAAATACAAATGTTATTGGTTTAAAACTTTGCTTCGGTTGTCCCGCGACTTTAGTCGCAGCAGATCATGAGCCTTGTCCGACCGCAGATACCGTAGTGACGGATATTAAAGCCAGGTGTAACAGCTCCGCTTTATGTTCCGCCTACTCAAGCAGACGGCCGCACATCTTTTGTGGATGATCGGGGCTTTTACCTAAAAAATTATTACCTAATGGAGGGTTAAAGATATGAAAAAGATTACAGTTAATGAGAATGAATTGGCATTGGTCTTCAAGGGCGGTAAGTTCGAGAAGATCTTAAGAGCAGGCAGTTATACTCTTATGGGAAAAAGAGAAGCCGAGATCATGGATATCGATCATGCGATCGTTTCCGAGAAGTCGGCTGTGGATTCTCTTTTGAAATATCAGGAGTTCAACGGCTCAGTTGAAGTTGTAGAAGTAAAGGATGACGAGTTTGCGCTCTACTATAAGGACGGCATGTTCAGACAGGTGCTTGAAGTCGGCAAACATGCTTTTCTGAAAGAGGGCGACAAAAAGTTCGAAGTGTATAAGTGCGAGCCTGAGGCAACGGCTAAGATCCCACCGTATGTTCTCTCGAAGATCCCAGCTAAATACATTCAGATCGTTGAGATCCCTTTCGGTTATAAGGCGGTTATCTACTTTGATAATAAGCCTGTAAAAGAAGTAGGCGAGGGCGTCTATCTGTTCTGGAGAACTGTTACCAAGATCACTTACAAGTGTGCTGATACAAGGCTTCTTCAGACGACTCTTCAGGGCCAGGAGATCCTGACCCTTGATAAAGTCGCATTGAGAGTCAACTTCGTTGTAAATTACAGGATCACTGACTTTTACAAGATGAACGAGACAGTAGGTGACTTTGATACCATGATGCACTCGATCTGCCAGCTTGCGCTGCGTGAGTATATCGGTAAGTTTAAGCTCGATGATGTCCTTGAAGACAAGGACGGTATCTCAGCTTATGTTCACGCGAAACTGATCGCCCGTTGCTCGGATTATTATGTTGATATCGTTGATACCGGCGTGAAGGATATCATCCTGCCTGGTGCTATCAGCAATATCCTTAATACTGTTCTTATCGCTGAGAAGAAGGCTCAGGCTAACGTTATCACGAGAAGAGAAGAAGTGGCATCGACCAGATCGCTCCTTAATACTGCTAAGCTCATGGAGGATAATCCTACATTATATAAGCTTAAGGAACTCGAGTATGTCGAGAGGATCTGTGAGAATGTCGGCAACATCAACTTGAACGGTTCTTCAGATATCCTGGAGCAGCTCACGTCGATCTTGGGCAAGCGTTGACGGATCACTTTGATTCGCAGATAGCCTTCCACAAAGCTGTGAAAAGCTCTCCATAATGATGGGGGTCTTTCTCCAGCTTTACTGTGCAGACATAAAGCGACAGTGGGATCTTTTGATCTTCGAAGTCGATCGACTCGCCGTTACGAGATAGGATCTTGTCCATCTTAACTTTGGCCTTAGTTTCGTCTGGACTATCGGTCAGGATTACGAATTCGTCTCCGCCGATCCTGAAGACTATGTCGTTTTCTTCCGCTACGTCATCGAGTCTTTTCATCGATTCGATTATCGCGAGATCTCCTGCTTTTCGAGAGATATTATTGATAGGAATGAGCTGATTGATATCAGCGCAGATGAACCAGCAGTCCTGGCGTGACTTAAATATGTCATAAAGTTCACTGATGTCAAATTTGATACGTGTTGTCATAAGATCGTCTCCTTTCTCCAAGGTCGGTAAGAGCCTCGGATAAAGTTCCGATGCGCGCTTTTTCGAGCGGTACTCGGAAGGTAGTAAGTTCCATACCTGCCTAAAAGCCCTGGTGAAAGCCTCGTGGCTCGAATAACCGTACATGACGGCGACGTCGAGGATGCTGAGGTCGGGCTGATTGACAAGAGTCGCGCCCGCTTTGGTCATGCGTCTCCTTATGATGTAATCACGAACAGAGATGTGTGTTGCAAAGCGGAACAGCTTCTCAAGATTCGAACGCGAGCAGTAGCAGGCTTCGGCAATATCATCCGTGTGGATTTCTTCTGTAATATGCTGTTCGATGTATTCCAGAACGTTAGCCAGAAGTTCGAGCTTGCTCATACGCGCCTCCTCTTAAGTGAGATCGATCCTGATTTAAGTATAGCAAATACAGATCCGACGGCTTGATTTTTTGAGTAATAATCAGGCCGCTTTTTGGTGTCCGGATTTCTTTTCGAACTTAAGGTTGGAAATCCAAAATAGTGCTTTTGGGGGATGAACCATAGGGTTGGATTTATTTTGAGGACTTTTTTGAGAGTGAATCTGTAGGTTGTAAAAAGGAGGTTTTGACGGAGCTGATCACTGATTTCCGGCGCGTTTCCTATGTTTTCATGAGGTTATCTCCTGCGGTAGGGTGGATTTCTTGAAAAGCGGTTTTTGTAAAGAAAACTAAGGGTTGGATTTATGAGAAAGGTCCAGAAGATCGGGGCCTTGGAGCGCACCGGACAGCTCCTGGCCTTTTTGTACTCGAGCGGTGTTTCTTGGACACAGGGTTGGAAAAATGAAATGAGCGCAAAAAAGAAGCCTCACACGGCGGTGAGGCTTGGATCTTATTCTTTAATAAGGTCGCTGAGTTTCTTTTTGTAGAAGAAGTCGTGGACCATCTTGTCGTATTCCTTCCACATTGGAAGTGTCTGGCATTTAGACTTACGATCACATTCGTAACCTTTATCAGCGAGGCAGACGACTGAGGAGAGGGTGCCTTCCATGAGCTCCAGGATCTCGCCGACTTTGTACTGGCTTGGCTTCTTACAGAGTTTGTAGCCGCCGCCTTTACCACTTGCACCGACGATGAGACCTCCGTTGACCATATCCTTAACGATTATCTCTAGGTATTTTTTGGATATATCCTGCCTCTCGGCGATGTCTTTTAACGGGATGAAAGAGCCGGTGTCATGCTCTGCAAGATCCATCATTACACGAAGTGCGTAGCGTCCTTTTGTCGAGATCATTGTCGTATCTCCTTTAATGTTTTTACCTATTATACCTAAAGGTAATAGGATAAATCAAGACTATAACATATTAACATAGTAGGTGAATGCAAGAGAAAGAAAAGACTTTACAAACATTTTGGCTAGTGGTATTATCCACGCATAGATTAAACCGTTGACGCGGAGATAACGGTGATTATGATCCCACAGAGAGCCGGCGATGCTGAGAATCCGGCGGAAGTACAGATCATCAAATGGACCGCTGAGGGTGCAGTCAAATGCCGGAAGGCAAAGTATTCTGCAACGTGAGGGCATACGTTACTTGCCGGGGATATGATGGTATCTCGCTAAGCGCACGATCTTTATATCGTGAATCAAGGTGGCACCGCGAATTATATTCGTCCTTGACAGAAATCTCAGATGTTCTGTCGAGGATTTTTTGTATCCTCCGGAACGTGAAAAGGAGGAAACAACATGAAGATCTTACCTGAACTTGATGAGGTAAAGAAGTTCGCCAAAGAAGGACGTTATGATATCGTTCCGGTTAGTATGGAAATTCTTTCAGATATCAGAACTCCGATCGAGACATTGAAGATCCTTAAAAGTGTCTCCACACATTGCTACATGTTAGAGTCTGTAGCGGAGAATGAGAAGTGGGGAAGATACACTTTCCTGGGTTATGATCCTAAGACATCAGTAACTGTAAATAACGGCAAGATGCTTATCGGAGACGTTAGCATCGAGACTGATGATCCTAATACATACTTAAGACAGATCTTAGGTAAATACAGAAGTCCGAAGCTCAATTATCTTCCGCCATTTACAGGTGGACTTGTCGGATATTTCTCATATGATTATCTCTATTACAGTGAACCGACAGCCAAGGTTGAGACTGATGACGAAGAGGGCTTCAAGGATGTAGATCTTATGCTTTTCGATAAGGTCATAGCATTCGATAATTATTCCCAGAAGATCATCATCATCGTGAACATGTCTCTTGGTGATATCGAAGTTGAATACAACAGAGCTATCATGGAGATCGGCAGGATCAAGGATCTTATCGTTAACGGTAAGGCTACAGGAGATCATAAGGGTAAGCTCTTGGGCGAGCCTCAGCCTCTCTTCAACAAGGACGAGTTCTGCGATATGGTTCAGAAAGCTAAGCACTATATCCATGAGGGCGACATCTTCCAGATCGTTCTTTCGAATAGACTCGCAGCTCCTTTCGAGGGCAGCCTTCTTGATACATACAGATACTTAAGGACTATTAATCCTTCACCTTATATGTTCTACTTCTCAGGCACAGATGTTGAGGTTGCAGGCGCTTCACCTGAGACACTCGTTAACCTTAAGAACGGTGTCCTTCACACATTCCCGCTTGCAGGTACAAGGCCTAGGGGAAGGACTGAAGCAGAGGATAAGGCACTCGAGAGAGACCTCCTCCACGATGAGAAAGAACTTGCTGAGCACAACATGCTCGTTGATCTTGGACGTAATGACTTAGGCAAGATCAGTAAGTTCGGTACAGTCGAAGTCGAGAAGCTTCATTCCATCGAGCGTTTCTCCCATGTAATGCACATCGGTTCTACCGTAAGAGGCAAGATCAGAGACGACAAGGATGCTCTAGATGCAGTAGAGGCTGTACTTCCTGCAGGAACCCTCTCAGGCGCACCTAAGATCAGGGCATGTCAGCTCATAGGACAGCTCGAAAAGAATAAGCGCGGTATCTACGGCGGAGCTATCGGATATATCGATTTCTCAGGCAACATGGATACATGTATCGCAATAAGGATCGCATATAAGAAGAACGGCAAGGTATTCGTTCGAAGCGGCGCGGGAATCGTTTATGATTCAGTTCCTGAGAAGGAATACGAAGAGACACTTAACAAGGCAAGAGCAGTCTTGAACGCACTTAAGAAGGCACAGGAGGAAGAAGAATGATACTTTTAATAGATAATTATGACAGCTTCTCCTATAACCTTTATCAGATGATAGGAAGCATCGAACCTAACATTAAGGTCATCAGAAATGATGAGATGACAGTAGAAGAGATCGAAGCACTTAATCCTTCAAGGATAGTCCTTTCACCTGGACCTGGTAGACCAGAAGATGCAGGTATCGTTCCTGAGGTGATCAAGAAGCTTAAAGGTAAATTTCCGATCATGGGCGTGTGCCTCGGACATCAGGCGATATCGATGGTCTTCGGAGCGACAGTAACATACGCGCCAAAGCTCATGCACGGTAAGCAGTCTGAAGTCACGATCGACACGACAGATAAGCTTTTCAAAGGGCTTCCGGAGAAGATAATGGTAGCGAGGTATCATTCGCTCATAGCAGACAAGAACACGATACCTGATGAGCTTAAGGTCACAGCGGTGACTAAGGACGGCGAAGTAATGGCGGTAACGCATAAGAAATATCCGATATACGGAATGCAGTTCCATCCGGAATCTATAATGACACCAGAAGGCAAAAAGATCTTAGAGAATTTCATAAAGGAGTGACAGAAAAATGATCAAAGAAGCAATCGTAAAAATCGTTAACAAAGAAGACTTAACTTATGATGAAGCATATGCAGTAATGAACGAGATAATGAGCGGTGAGACAACACCTACTCAGAACGCAGCTTTCCTTGCTGCTTTGTCAGCAAAGAGCGCTAAGGCTGAGACAACTGACGAGATCGCAGGCTGCGCTAAGGCAATGAGAGATCACGCTACAGCAGTTGAGACAGGAATGGATGTTCTCGAGATCGTTGGAACAGGCGGAGACGGAGCTCACAGCTTCAATATCTCAACAGTATCAGCTATCGTTTGTGCAGCAGGCGGAGTTAAGGTAGCTAAGCACGGTAACAGAGCTGCTTCTTCCAAGTGCGGAACAGCAGACTGCCTTGAGGCTTTGGGTGTAAATATCGATCAGAGTCCTGAGATGTGTAAGAAGCTCCTTAAGGAAGTAGGAATGTGCTTCTTCTTCGCACAGAAGTATCACACATCCATGAAGTATGTCGGACCCATCAGAAAAGAGCTCGGCTTCAGAACAGTATTTAACATCCTTGGACCTCTCACAAACCCTGCAACTCCTAACATGCAGCTCCTCGGTGTTTACGATGAGTATCTTATCGAACCTCTTGCTAAGGTTCTTATGTCTCTTGGCGTTAAGCGCGGTATGGTAGTTTACGGCAAGGACAAGCTCGATGAGATCTCCATGAGCGCTCCTACAAAGGTATGCGAGTTCAAGGACGGCTGGTACAAGACATATGAGATCACACCTGAGAGATTCGGCTTCACACGCTGCACAAAGGAAGATCTCGTAGGCGGCGACCCACAAGAGAATGCTCAGATCGTAAGAGATATCTTAAGCGGTCAGAAGGGTCACAAGCGCAACACAGTTCTCATGAACGCAGGTGCTGCTCTGTATATTGCCGGTAAGGCAGAGACATTCGGCGAAGGTATCATGCTCGCAGGTTCTCTCATTGATTCCGGCAAGGCAACAGAGACTCTCGAGAAATTCATCAAGATCAGTAACGAGGAGATCTGATAATGACCATACTTGACGAACTCGCGGCTTATGCCAAGGAAAGAACAGAGATCA
>JAGCGE010000368.1 GCA_017649745.1 Clostridiales bacterium
ACATACTGTAACAACTTACCAATTGCAGAGATCACAAGTGGTTTACCGTTGAAAGGAGACAAAGATGTGATAAATTTTGACGGTTTGGTAAACGAGAAACAGATCAGGACGATGATCAAGAAAAATCTCGAAAAGGGTTATCATCCTGGTACAAAGCCGAGTGTAGATTTCATTAAAAAGATATTGGACGACGCGTATGAATCCAATATTAAGTATGATGTAAGCGATCTTCGAACGGCGGTTGTAACGTTTGCCGCAGGCAGCACTCATCACCCACAAGAATGCTTGAAGATTGTGAGCAATATGCATTTCAAATCTCAAGAGATCTTGGACGATGAGAAGGATTTATATCCTGAGCAGATTGATCCGCCAGACCCTACGCCGGTATTTTATGATGTGGAGGTATTTCCTAATCTGTTCCTGATTAATTGGCAGAAGCTTCCTGACGATTTATTTAATGAAATCATGGAAGAAATACGTAGCATGCCGAAGATATTTGCAAGTCAGGAAAAAGCGGATGAGTATCGCCACGAGATCATAAGAAATGGTGTTGCACGAAATCCGGAACCCATGCATCGTATGATTAATCCGACGCCGAAAGAGGTTGAGGATTTGATGCGGCATAAGCTTATAGGTTTTAACTGTCGCAGATATGACAACCACATGCTCTATGCTCGTATGATGGGATATTCCGAGAAACAGTTGTACAATCTGTCTCAAAGGATTATCGCCAAGAATGAAAAGAACGCTTTCTTTGGTGAGGCGTATAACATCAGTCACACTGATATTTATGACTACGCATCAAAGAAACAGTCACTCAAGAAATGGGAAATTGAATTAGGTCTTAGACATCTTGAGTTGGGTCTTCCTTGGGATAAACCTGTACCGGAAGAATTATGGGGAAGGGTATCAGAATATTGTGATAACGACGTTATCAGTACAATATGCACTTGGATAGAAACCCAACCCGATTTTATAGCGAGGGAGATTCTTGCTGATCTGGCTGGCGGAATTGTGAATGATACTACCAATAGTCTCACTACGAGATTGATATTCGGTAATAATAAGAAACCTAAGCTTAACTATCGTTTCCTTGGCGACAAACCTGCTGGAAAGAGCTTCACTCATGTTGAAGTTGAGGAGTATGCATCGGGTAAGACAGATAAGAAACCGACAGGAACTGTATGGTTCCCTGGTTATGAGTTCGAATTTGTTAACAAAACTCCGGTAAGCAGATACAGAGGATACGAGGTAGGCGAAGGCGGAAGAGTTTATGCTAATCCAGGCTCATATGGCAATGCTGAAACATGGGATGTGGCGAGTCAGCATCCGCATAGCGCTATAGCAGAAACAGCATTTGGAGAATACACTGATATTTTTACAGAGCTGGTTGATGCAAGAGTCGATATTAAGCATAAAGATTTTGAATCCGCCAAGAAGAGATTCGGTGGTAAACTTGCTAAGTATCTTGACGATCCGACTGTTGCAAAGAACCTTGCACAGGCGCTTAAGATTGCAATCAATTCAGTATATGGTCTCACTAGTGCTAAGTTCCAAAACGCATTCCGTGATGATCGTAACATTGATAATTTCATTGCAAAGCGTGGTGCTCTATTCATGGTTGATCTACAGCTCGCTGTTGAAGCACTCGGATACAAAGTTATACACATTAAGACAGATTCCATCAAGATTCATCATCCTGACGACTTCATTCGTACATTTGTTAAGAAATTTGGCGAATGCTACGGTTACACATTTGAGTTGGAAGATGCATGGGATCGTATCTGTCTTGTAAACGATGCGGTATTCATTGATCACACCGAAGAAGGTTGGAAAGCTACCGGAGCAGAATTCCAGCAGCCCTATGTATTTAAAACCTGATTCACCCACGAAGAGTTGTCTTTTAATGATTATTGTGAGACGAAGTCCGTATCCAAGGGTGCGATTTATCTCAGCGATCACGAGGTATCTAACAAAGTTTCCAAAGACGAAGATACTGAAGTGGTTGCAGACATGGTCTACGAAGAGCCTAAAGAGGACACCAGTGTTCACTTCATAGGAAGAGTTGGTCGTTTCTGTCCAATGAAAGAAGGCACTCCTGGTGCTGGATATTTGTACAGAGTGGACAACGATAAGTACTATGCCGTGTCCGGAACAAAGGGATACCTCTGGATGGAATCGGAGATGGTCAAGAATCTCGGTAAGGAAGATGACATTGATATTTCATACTATGAAAAGATGGCTAAAGATGCGTTGAATGATTTGGTCGTGTATGGTAATTACATCGAATTCCTCGACTTGTCTAAACCGTATGAGTACGAGTATGAAGAACCTTTTATGAACAAACCGGTGGATAAAGTTCCACTGGAGTTGCCATTTAAATAATTTTAAGGAGAAAGTAAAATGAAGAGACATGAAATTGAAATTGTTGGTGGACAGATTGATTGGAAGAACTTCACAGGAGTGGAAAGAACTCAGATCGTGAACGGACGCCCTCAGATTGTTAATGCTGAAGGCAAGCGCGGATTTGCAGCAATCATCGATCCGGTAAACAGCCAGATATATTTTGACGGCGAACTTGTAACCGATCCCGATTTTGGTCAGACTTTGTTTGAGATGGGCTATAAGGTTAATATCAGACCCGGTAAGGAAGAAGGAGACCCTGCTACCTATAGACTTCCTGTCGAGATCAAGTTCCCCGAAGAGCCTCAGAACTCTCGCTATGTGCCCAGGATCTATCAGGTAACACCCGACGGACGTAAGATTCCTCAGGACGAGTCTACCATCCGTAACTTCGATGAAGTTGATATTCTCAAGGCAAACTTCAAGATCACAAACAGCACTTCGATCGACCGTAACACTGGAGAAGAGAGAGCAAAGACATGGTGTAACTACGGATATTTCTGGGTACGCGAGGATCGCCTTGATCCCGACTATGACAGATACATGTCTGCATCTAACGAGGAGTAATTCGTAAGATCTACATGCTATATTATGAAGCGTGGGGCTTGGATATATTCTGAGCCCCTTAATTTTTTTGTCTAATGAAAGGAGACAAATTATGTTAGTACCCAATGCAGTATGGACCCTCGTTGAACTGTTCCTCATCATTTATATTCTCTATGTCGTTCAGAGAATCGTGATGAATGCTCAGACAATGGCACGCCAGGAGAAGGCACAGAAGATGCTTAAGGCTTACACCAAGATCTTCAGCGGAGCTGTTCTTACGGGTCTTACTAAGGCTCTTGGTGATCTGACCAAGGATGAATCAAAGAAGGAGAAACCCAAGAAGGATGAAGAAGATTCTGACGATGATATCGATCTTGATGATCTTCTCAGCTAATATTCTTTGCGGTTGCATGCCTGTCGAGTATACTGATAAAGGTGTGATTGTTCACTCTAGAGCTTCTTATGAAAATCGTTTGATATTATCGGACGACGAATGGGATTTGCTGGAACGTATAGCCATTGCAGAGGGCGGAAACCAAGGCGTTAAAGGTCAAGCCCTTATTATGCGAGTTGTGATTAATCGTTGGCAATCCGGTAGATATGGAGAAACTCTACGGGAAGTGATATTTGCACCCAATCAGTTTTATACGGCAGGCATGTATCGTTCTGATCTTCGCTCTGTCCTGGATAGCGATATAACTCCAGGACAACGGAGACAGATATTAGATGCACGAAATGCGAGAGCATGGGTTGAATATGGTTGGGACGAATCTGAAGGCGCTTTATATTTTTGCGCTGATGGATGGAATTATTATGGTGATGAGCACTTGTTTAAATACGGTGGTCATTGGTTTAGTAAGTGATATTAGTAAATAAGGAGAATGAAATGGCCGGATTATTCGGAAAAGAAAAAACACTCAAATTATTTAAGAAGGATTACGAATGCTGTCAGTGCCATAAGAAGATGTGTGATATTTATGTCAAGCCGGAAGATGAGGAAAAGTTCGATGACTCATATCCGGTATGCTGGCCTTGCTTCCTGAAGCTTTGCGATGAGGCAAGAATTAATAGAGAAAAGGAGAACAAATAATGTTTTTTGCAGCTACATTAATAGACGCGAGAAATACCGATAAGGACGGTAATGAGAAGGAGAGGAAGGAGCGCAAGATCGTATTCAATACCGAAGAGATCAAGTACATGATGGACAATCCTGACGATCCTGAGACAACTGTAGTGTTTACAACCAAGAATCCTGCGATTATCAAGGGAACATTTGAGGAGAATTCCAAGATTCTGCTCGGATTCAACAGGAAATAAGGTTACTGAAATAGCCCTGTAACGCTCTAAAACGCCCAGGAAGGCCCACTTTATATTCTGTATAGAGTGGGTCAAGACGGGCATTTAAACGCGTTCTAGGGGCAAAATAGGAGGATATAGGGCATAATGAAGAAACAAATTGACATGCACATACGAATCGAGCCCGAATTTCATGCATGCTTAAAAGAAATTGCGAGGCAACAGAACACAACCATGACTAATGTTATCTGCAGTTATATTCTGGATACGGTCATGAAAGATAAAAACGGTAAGATTACCGACGGCGAAAGCTGGATTAACGAGTATAAAAAGAGATATGAAGTAGGAAAACTTTGGAGAGTTTGCACTATAGATGAGATACGAAAAGAGAAGGAGGAAACAGAATGATTAATTCTTTATGGGAACTGGTCAAACACAAAAAAGAACTCAACTTGGAGTGCTCACCATTATACAAAGTAACAATCGATCTCAATCAGGTTGATTCATATGAAAGCAGTGAGTATGTATTTGATCATGTTGTCGATGTCATTTTTGATGATTCGTGTATATGTTTGGCAATGGCAGATGGATGCTGCTCATATTTTCGTGCTGAGCGCGTTATTAACTGGATCGCGGAAAGGGAGGTAGACGAATGAGCATGAAAATGGTTTGCAACCGGTGCAATAAGGTTAAGGAAGACGGGGAATGCTTCAATCGTGTTCGATATATATGTGGCGAACCAGAGCTATTGAATGAGTATGATCTTTGTCCAGAATGCTCTAAGCTATTCGGTATATTTATGAATGGCGGCGAAGTAGAAGAAGATCGCTATAAGGATTCTAAACCATGTGCTGTTGTAATTCATAAGCTTGCTAACGGTCATTACGCTATCGAGAATGCGCCTAATGAGAAAAAGAATCATTGCGCTACTTGTGCATATCAATGGGACCCTGATAAATGTCCGAGAGTAAAGGAAACGCCCGGTACCATTAGTTGCGAGAATGATGCAGAGGCTTGCGACAAATGGTCAGCGGTTCGCGTTGAAGAAGATCCGCATGTCTGTGAGACTTGTACACACAGATTGGAATCTGCTTCGGAAGTTAACTCGCCTTGTTACGCCTGTGGTAAAGAAATCGAGGATAACTGGGAACCTGCCGGTGAATCAATCAACAAGGAAGAGTCAGATCTCTCAGTCAAGACGCATACCAATGCCGCAGGAGTAACTGTTCCAGATAGTGATCCTTGGAGATCGTCTGAAGATCACATTTGCAGTACTTGCGCATACGAGTTCCGTAAAGGTTATCTTGAACCTTGTAAAAGTTGTGAAGTGCATAACAATTGGAAACCCGCTATTGCTGAGGAGGAAACAAATGAACAGAGCAGCGAGACGTAAATATATGAAGCGGGTAAAGTCATGCCAGACGTATACTTGTGAGCGTTGCGATAATACCATAATGATATTTGAGATGAAGAATGGCAGCAGTGACGTTCTCATGAGCAAGAGCGACGAGCCCGAGTTGATGTGTAGTGAGTGTAGAGAATTATATTTAGAGGCTGTTAAAGCCAGGAATGGAGTTGAATAATATGGACAAATACATCTGCGACTGTTGTGGTGGTCAGATAAACCGCGCAACAATGAAATGTGAGTATTGTGGTACAGCATACAGAGACACGTTTGACGACCGACTTGTGAGGATCGAGACATATGACAGATGCCCGGTTAAGACTATACGTACGGCTTTCTCGATAAGCCGGGAATACTTTGAGAAGTCGCCCGAGAGTATGATGGAGTACGTTGCCCACGAGATGGCAGCCAAGATCACTGAAGAGATTCTCCCTCATTGTCAGTTCCAGGCGGATTACGATCCGGAGTGGAATCGATTCCGTATTTATTCACAGTGCAAGGTTGTAGAACCAATCGACGCTGGTCCGGAAACCCTTTCGAGAGGATTGAGTACATGGATAAAATAAAAGATTATACTGAATTACACCAGAGAGACGTCGTGGAATTACAGGACAGCGTTAATGCCGCTGCCGAATTGTCAGAAGAGGCTAAGAACGCATTGGTTCTGCATGACAATCTCATG
>JAGCGE010000369.1 GCA_017649745.1 Clostridiales bacterium
ATAACCCTTTTCGAGATTTTTCTTGATCATCGTCCTGATCTGTTTCTCGTTTACCAAACCGTCAAAATTTATCACATCTTTGTCTCCTTTCAACGGTAAACCACTTGTGATCTCTGCAATTGGTAAGTTGTTACAGTATGTAAGTTTACGTCTAAGAGAACTGTTACCTGTTGCCACCTTAACCTCTATGTTCGGCGCAAATATCGGACTAAGTTTGCTTGTATCGCCTTTATAGAAATACTCGAGGTGAATACCTGCACCAGACTTTGAGAACTCAGCATATGTGGGAGGCCATTTAGACGCTTCTTCAATATTTCTAGCCGCATCTTTGTTACCGTTTTCGTCTTTAAAATCGAAGTCTATAGTAACAATAACCTCAGGAACTTTCACATAATGCTCACGAGTCGTCTTAATATCCGATAACTTAGTGGTACAATTTACCCATTTCTTGCTTGGTATGCCATCTGCTGTTGCATACTGTGCTGGATAGTCCTTACAGTAAATATCAAACAGAGATTCTGTAGATGTGAGATTTAACCATTCACCAGATTTAGCAAGCTTTTTGAGTTCTTTCTTTTCCGATTCACCACCAAGATGAAACTTAAATCCGGAATATAAATTGTACACGATCATGTCATCGATGCGTGCTCGTTCTTCAAATAGGTCAAAGTAATTCTTAAGTTCTTCTTTAAACGCTCTCTTACTGTAAGGATATCCAACCTTTGCATCCTCACAATAATTCTTGTACATTTCCCACGCGGCTTTAAGAGTTACACTGTCTTCAGCTTTAAAAGCATCATAGCTATCTTCAACAAAGTTATAGAAGTCATTCGACGCTCCGAACATATTTACCGGAATATAATTCTGATACTCGTCTGGAGATTCCAAATACACTTCTCTACAATGCCAAGCTATGCCAGGAAGTTCAAAGTTAATTGCTTCCATCGCTTTATTATATTGTCTGACCGGAACCTTATCACCAGTGGGAGAAACATCTATAAGTCTTCTTATTAATCCCGACTTGGCATCTGTGATCTTTACAGGTTTATTTGTACCCATGAATAGAAAACATTTAAACCTACTTGTGTAAGTTGATTTAAACTTTTCATTGACTATCATTTCTTCATGGGATACAAGCGAGTTAAGTCTTGTGTTATCTTCAATCTTACTAAGATCACCATCAAACTGTATAGCAACTAATGGATTATTTTTGAATGGTTCCAAAGCAAACGCAGAGTTAGCCGAACCCAACGCCTTGGCTTCGAACGTGCAATAATATCCATCAAACAGTCTTCTAACGATCTCGAGAATCGTACCTTTACCCGTACCTGCTGAACCATAGAGCACTTCAAATTTCTGAATCTTCTTACTATCACCTGTTATTATTGACCCGATAGCCCATTCGATCTTTTTGAGCTCTTCAGGAGAATATAAAACAGATGTCAACTCGTCATAATACGGTGTCGCCATCTGTTCCAGTGGATAAGGTAGAACCTTAGAGGCATAATCAGACCTTTTAACCTCATCATTAGCGAATATCAATCTCTCATCAAGTGGCTTCCAATTGTCAGGAAACTGCTTGCTCACATATTTAATCCATTTATCTATCATTCCATTAGATGAATTGTGCAAATATAAAACGTGAACTGAGGAATCGTTATTCTCTTTATGGTCTTCATAATACTTCGATAATTCCTGGTCGATAAGTTCTAAAGCTCTGAACTCATCCGTTGACCAGAGATTTGCTGATTCGTCCCAAATCGCATAGAAGTAAGATCCTTTAATCATTAAGTCCTTAGAGGGCTTAACTAGAAATTCGGGATAGATTTCCACGGTGCCACGCTTTGGATAACGCTCGCACACCTTGAGAAAATCAAGCATATGCCCTCCTTAATTGTCGAGTTCTGCTAACCACCACATAGCCTGATACCAGATTTCGACATACCTTAGATCTCTTCTTGGATTATTCAAAACAAATATCCCTCCATTCCTGCCATCCGCATCATATTCCCTCCGTAAAAACCTTTCAATGCAAGAGTTGACGTAAGCAGGAACATAATTATAGTCATGCTGCGATCCGAGTTCCATGTTAATTATCATTTCCCAAAACCATTGTGATGTCCTATCTCCTATTTCAGAATTGTACATAATATCTTGTTCAATTCGTACTGCCAATGCTATAAGCATTTCAAGAACGGAACATGGTTTGTCGGACAAAATATCATCGAATCCCAAATCATGACGTAATTGGAGTCCATCTTCAGCTCGATTAGCATCTCCCGGAACCGAGCTGGACCATGTAAAGTCGTAAGAATATAATGCCATGAATAGTTCATTATACGTATAAGTCGTATCTTTACTATCATACACTAAGGATATCAACTTACGACAATACTTCTCTTCAGGCATCATTCTTCTTCGATGGTGTTCTCATCGTAATAAGAATCCTCGGCGATGGTTACACAGTTAACAACTTCATTCATCTCGTCGACGAAGTAAGTCTCTTCAACTGTTAACTTGCTCATGGCGTCAACTCCACTTGCGCCCACATACTTCTCGGGATCATGAACGGCCCTTCCTGATTCGTCATCAATCAAAGTGTTATCTCCCTGATAGAAAGTGAATGTGGTTTCCGAGTAGTTCTTATTGTTGATGTAGTTAAAATATTCGTGCTCGGTGATCTCGGTTATGTCATCGTTCTTGATCATCACCGATGAGGTCTTTTCCTTCTTGCTTATGGCCGAGTAATCGATTTCCATGTTAGGAGGAACGTCCTCAGACTGTGCTACAGGTTGCGCAATAGGCGCAAAAGGCTTATTGTAGTTCTCAGCAGCTTTCTTACGAATATCCCTGAGTATGTCGTTATCCTCTTTGAGCTGGGACATCTTTGCTGTAACCGCAGCGATCTGCTCATCGGCTTTCTTCTGATCTTTTTTACTTGTAATAATGTAGGAAGCTACTGCACCAACAGCAGCCCCCAATACAAATGCAAATACACTTTTCATACCGGCTCCTTTACATTACATAATCAGGACACATTGATCCGGGAAGATTCGGCGTTATGAGAATTCCATCCTTGAAGAAATTGGGATTATCATCACAAGGAACAGATACTCTCTTCCATCTGAGAGACAGATGCCCGTCCGGATGACTTGCGTCACAACCAGCTACCTGACCGATCTGAGTAAATACTTTAGAAGGATCAAGGAAGAACTTACGAATATCATTGAGTGATACATGGAAGTTATCGGTAGGCTTGTACGCCCATCTTCCGTCATCATGCTTTTCTCCAAAGAGTTTGCGATTGAGGATCTTTTCAACCTCAACTATGCGATCGACATTATACTCAAATATCTGATCCCAACCCGGATCATCCTCACACCAGACAAAACTGTAAGGTGATACCTTATCAGGATCAACAAGGGTTCGAACGCCTTTGAGCTTCTTCGACTTACCCTGTTCATCGAGAACGTCCTCGGTATACTTCTGGCTGGATACACCGTTAAATATTTCATCCGCTTTTTCCTGACCAATGGCATCAGCAACCTTCTGGCGATCAGACATAGCTGCATCCACTGTTGCGGCCAGAGTCGAAGCTAAGGCCTTGTTGCGAACACTGAGTATCTTCGTTGCGCCCAGAAAGCTCAACACGGCCGTTATCTCAAGTATGATCGGACGAGCATAACACTTAAGTAACTTTCCGAATGTCTTTACATAGATTGTGAATATCTCTTTCTTGTATTCCCTAACGGTATAGCGAGAATCTTCCATCGCAAGAACTTCCTTGCACTTCTCAACCTTCTCCGCATGTTCATCGAGAATATCCATCGCTTTAGGTGTCTGATGTACAGCATCTACAACAGCCAGTACGGATGATACAACACCTATGCCCACAAATATCTTGGGCGAATTAGCTTTCAGACAATTACCAACAGTTGAAACTGCCTGAATAAGTTGTACAGGTAACTTCATTTCTTTCCTCCTTAAAATATCATTCGATAGGTAAAGGCTTGGGAAGCACTATGTGCCATCCGCCATTAACCCTACGAACAGTAGCACCTTCAAGGTTTCTCCAGCCATAATTATAATCAGCCGAAGTACTTGTGAGACCTACGAAGTCGTACAGATCAGATATACGAACAATTGTATAACGGTCTATTGTGTTCTGCATACTGATAAGCACCGCTTCCGCGTCGGCTCTAGCTGCAGCCGATCCTCCCTGATTAGAGGGATAGTCCTCAACAATAACATCGTCATAAGAATATCTCGAAAACCCGATAGGCGATTTATTCGCCGGTCCAGGATCAATACGAGATCTTGAACTGTAGTCATACTGCTGTCCAACCTTCGGACGAGGAGCGGCAATATTTCCTGGTCTACGATATGACCCTCCACCGCCTCTCCAATAGTCTACAATGTTCATTACTGTGTCAAAGATGCCATTCTTTAACGCAGGCATAACGATGTCTGTAAGAATGAAATCTTTAGCATCGGATACATCTTCCGGAATGAACGTCTGTCTGAGAAGCTTTCCAAAACTTGTACGATGCTTCGCCTTGGTCGAGATAACAGGTTTGTTTACAACTCTGCTATCTTTTGATTCCATCAAAGCGGAATCTGAGTTGTTAGGTAACTTCGTTTCCATAAAAATATCCTTTCGAGAAAAACAAAAGAGCCTAGAATTTATCTAAGCCCTTTTAATTTTTTGGCTAACAAAACAACCGTTTAAAACCTACGATCTGTTACTCATTACTTTCCGTAACCTGCTGATCGCCGGAAAAATCATTTCCCGAATCACTTGTGTCGATTCCCTCAGCATTCAGATCTTCGCTGACTTCTCCGCTCACTGTAGACTTCACAAGCGCATAAGTCAGAACAAGTATTCCACCGATAATGGTTATACCAGTGACAACAACCTTGCCCTTATGCTCCTTGATCCATCTCCAAGCATTCTTCAGCCTCCTGAATTTAATTGCCTTCTCAGGGTTCTGCTCGCCACGAGTTTCCTCGTTCTTGATCTCTTCGCCTTCAACTGTTTCGAAATTTTTTGTGTCTTTCATAACTTAATCTCCTTTCAGATTAAAACATTTGTTGGTTAGTGGGTTTCCCCTATAATACGACCTATAAATTTTACGAATTTATGAATAGCTATTATCGTAATCAACCTTGGGATCAACTTCGAGCCTCATATATCCGCATACCTCGCCAGTCTCGATCTCTTCATAATAAAAATCGAGTTCAGGCATATGCCCGCCGCATGCTCGCTTGACGTAATTAATATTCCATCCGAGTAAGCGCCCGGTGGTTAGGTCATCAAGTACAGGTATACCGAAACATTCGATGTAATTATTCACTGTTACTGTTTCATAATCCTGCAGCATTGCAACGAACTGGTTTCTTGCACGATCTATAAAGTCTCTATTCGCCCTGAAATATCTTCCAGAATAGCTTTCGTAGTACAACGATGTTCCGCTTCCAGTTAAATATACATCACTTTCATTAACCGGGTGATCCTGAATTTCTTTCTTAGCAATCTTATCTTTTATCTTGTCAACTTCTTTATCACCTATAGTACCACGAGTCTCGGTTTCAAACCGTTCTGCCGCTTGTTCCGAAATCTTACACGCTGTTAATAGTGCAGCCGTTCGTCCACTCGTGATCTTCTGTGCAAATATAATGCAGAAGACTGACAAGATTGCTATAGCTACTGGAAAAATATACTGCTTCCAGCACAACCTGACTTTCTCAATAACGGTCAGTTCGACTTCTCCGTCCTCTTCGGCCTCTTTCAAAATATCATAAGCCTTCGGAGTATTCTTTACCGCTGATATACCCGCAGACAGAAGTCCTATAACTCCTACTGCCGTAAGAATTTCAGGACTATGCTTGACTATTATCTTTCCCAAGCTAGCAAGTCCTTTAGTAATATTCATAACATTCCTTTCTTGACAAAGACCAAGAGGACCTGATAAATATCAAGCCCTCTTTAAGTTGGTCAGGTGTCAGTATTTTCTGCTTCCTCACGCATCTTGTCTTTAGCTAACACGATCTCGCCAATTGCACTAAGTACTGCAGTTATGGCTACGAACACATTAATAACTATTGTTGCTTTAGGTGTGATTTTCATAAAACATTCCTCCTTTCCTATTATAGGCCAGAATTAATTTACGAAATATCAATTCGGCGATTCATAGCCATTCTCGATAAGTAAATCGTGCGGCATAGGGTATATACCATACTCAATCACATATGTCTCTCGACCTTCATTGAACTTCCAATCCACACCGCCGTCCTCTGATGCAATGCAATTCTTTCTTATATGAACGAAGTCGAGCCAAGGATATCCAAAATCGTCAAGCAATGCGTCCTGGCACCAGATCCATTCTGCTGTCTTTGGAGATCGCTTCTCTATTTCTGGGAATATCTCACCTAGAGCTACCCAACCTTCGGTTGCTATTCTTTTATTAGCTTCATACTCGGCCTCGTACACGTCCTTCCAAGTTGACTGAAAGAATTCTCCACTAATAGGTTCCTGAAACCATACTTTTTCGGTCATGAAACTATCGTTACGAATATCTTTCTTAACCGCATTGTCAAGGATTCTTGCTTTCTCTTTGCCGAACAACTCGACTGCTTTGTCCTTATACTTACCGCCTATTGCCGCAGCCGTAGCAGTCATACCAACCAAAGCTTTATAGGATTTAGTTGATAATACGCATACAACAATCTCCGCAGTTATGGTGACGGTAGCAACGATGCCTGTACGCCAATATCCCTTAGCGTAGTCTATAGCTTTTTCCTGCCAGCTAAGATCCGTTTCACCCGATGGATCGATATCAAGACGATGCTCATCAAGGATCTCCATAGCCTTAGGTGTGTCGTACGCGGCAACTATGGCCGTGGCTATTGTGCCAACGACTGCTACCGCTGTGCATAAAATAGAAATTGTACCTCTATTCATTTTTACTCCTCTCTGAAAATATAAAAGAAATAAGAGGACCTAATACTTTCTAGATCCTCTTTAACTTCTTCCGCCTTACTTAAACAACTTAAAAATCTTTAAACATCCTGTCAATGTCTTGCCGCAAGACGTTGTGATCATTCCGCCTAAGCCTTCAAGCTTCAACATCTGTCTCCAACATACAATAAAGGTTATAAGACCTCCTGCAGTAACCGCTGTAGCTGCTGCTTTATTGACCTGATCAAACTTCTCGACTTTGATCTTATTTGCCTCGTTCTCAATCTCTTTCTCGCGAAGCTCTTTGTCGTACATCGTCTTCAGAATCTCATTAGCTATCAGCGTCTGATTTGTCTTTTTATCACCTTCGGCTAATCGTCCATTATCGATATCCTCGATAGTCTTAGCAAAAGCTTTGGCGATCAATTCGTCCTGCAACTGTTTAACATCTTCTTTCATTTTAAATCTCCTTTCTATTTATGTTAACAGCTTCTATAATAGGACCGCTAATTTTTACGGACAGTTTTGATGACATACACCCTTCCAGGCCGTAGATCTTCCGGAGCCTTGCTTGATGACATTAAGAACTTGACATCGTCAGGATCGCTGTCGTCGATCTCAAATATAAATTCCGGATGCTTTACGCGATAATACACATCGCTGAAAAATATCAGCATCGCGCCGATTATTATAGCTTCAAGTATTACTAATCCTATCATTTCTTTCCCTCCAAATATCTTTCCATAATGGTATAATAGTAGTTGGAGTTACCCATAGCTTTCTTGGCTATAGCCATTGCAAGACCTTTCTCCTTATTATACCGCTCTTTACCCTGGACTTTAACAACGGTTTTGGTGCCGTCAGCCCATTTAACGATCGTTGCTGGCTTGTTAAATATAACTTCAGAGATCTCGGGAAGCCTTCCGCGATTACGATACTGTTCCTTGGCGGTGGTTTTGACAGGTTTGAGATATGAACCATTTTTAAAC
>JAGCGE010000370.1 GCA_017649745.1 Clostridiales bacterium
AACACCTCTTGAAGAGCATTTCGGTGTTCCGTTCTTTATTGGAAATGACGTTAATGTAGGTGTTCTCGGTGAGTATAAATATGGTGTAGCAAAGGGATACAGCAATATCGTTGGTCTTTTTGTAGGTACTGGTATGGGCGGCGGACTTATCCTTGACGGTAAGCTCTTTACAGGCCATATGTTCAAGGGTGCTGAATTTGGTCACATGATCCTTAATGAAGAAGGTCCTAGATGTAACTGCGGACAGAGAGGATGTCTTGAGGCTTTCTCCAGTAAGCAGGGAATGTCTGACTACATCCGCCAGCAGGTCATGAGAGGCAGAACTACACTCATGGCTGAGAGCGTTAAGGATGGAGTGTTTAAGAGTAAAGTGCTTAAGAATAGTCTTGCTGAGGGTGATAAGGTAGCTGTTGAGGCAGTTAACAGAGCTTGTCACTATCTTGCTATCGCTTCAGGTAATCTCGTTAATACATTCAGTCCTGAGATCGTTGTTTATGGTGGCGGTGTTATCGAAGCAGTAGGAGATATTTTCCTCTCGAAGATCCTTGATGAGGTAGATCAGTATTGCATGCCTTCCATCAGATCAACTGTTGAGTTCAAGAAGGCTGCATTGGGTGATGATTCGATCCTTTACGGAGCTCTTTCTATGATAGAGGCAGGTAAGAAGAAATAATCTTCTTACTTCTGACCGTATCGAACTCCTTCATACTGTTTTGTGAGTTCGGTTATCTGGTTATCTCCGCGTTTGATAAGTTCCAATTCGATCTGTTTAGGTGTAGATGATCTTTTGATCTCTGCACCTTTATTTATTGCGTTTCTGACTTTCTTAAAGTATCTCTTTCTGATCTTATACTCGGCACCATGACCGAAGTCTCTGGCTGATGAACCGAAACGAAGCTTCTTAGGCTTAATATCTTCGATAATGTCGGTAACAGGGGCACTCGACTCAGTAATCTTTGCCTGAACCTTCTTGATTCCTTTAAAGAAGGTTCTAATAAAGATTATGATACCGATGAAAAGGATAATAGCCAAAAGGATGAGCACTATAGTTGAAAGTGCCTGAATGAAATGAGAAGTAGGACTTGCTTCATCGAAATTCATCTCTATCTTACTCATATCGACAGATTCGTAAGCAGAAGTATCATCTTTGAACATCCATCCGAGAAGAGGTCTTAGGATAGCCGTGCATGCCATTAATACACGGGTGATCCATTCTTTCGGAAGAAGGAATGCTAAGACGATCGATACTGCGATAAAGCCAATGATACAGAAGATAACAACATAATTCTGTTTGTTGATCTCTTTTATAGGCTGTGTTGATGAATGCATGTTATGGAAATACTTCTCATCGAAAACATTAAGCTGTCTTGCGATAAAGAACAACGTAATGATAGCGGTCATGTTAATGGTTACGAACTTTATAAGGTGATCGTAACCTGAGACCTTATATAGTCCAATCATAAAGAAGTTGATGACAAGTGTTATTACGAGTGTATCCCAGGTTGTCTTGGTCTCATTTGCTTTCTTATATCTCTTAAGAAGGGAAGCGAAAACGCAGAATATACAGGATACAGCTGTAAATGCAGTAGCTCCGTGATTTCCATAGATAACATTCAGAGGTTTTGCCCATGAGATAACGAATATTGCCGCGATCAGTATGTGTATCACTGTCTGGAATATTGGCGGAATATCGAATCTTCTCACAAATACAAATATCGATGTGAGGATCGCCGGAGCGAGCATAAAAATATAATCGATCTTGATGTTCTGAAGATAGCACAGGATGACCATTCCTATCGAGATGAAAGTAAGGAATGTTATAAGGGATATGATGATATCAGCCATCAATCCGATGCTGTTAAACAACTTTCTTTTCTGTGGCATATTATCAGTCATGACCGATCACCTCCCATCGATGATAGGATGACTGAAGCTCGTTTTCGAGAGGAACTTCGGGAGTCAGCTTGTAACATGGCATGATCCATAATGCTGATGATCTCTTGTGCTTGAGATTCAACATAGCAGGCTTGAAACTTCCGTCGAATTTAGGGGAGATGACTACGATGAAGTCGTCTCTATCGGTCTGTGCAACATACTGCTCGACAAGATATTCGAATGGCAGGCACTCTTTTGTAAGATCGATCCTGGCAAGTTCGACGGCTCTTTGAGCAACATCGTTTACATTAAGGTTCATACCGGAGATAACAGGTGCATCTGACAGTACGTCCTTACCGTTTGTATAGATAGCTGTAGGGATTCCCATCTCGGAAAGTTCGCACATGAACGAATATGCAAGGCTTATGGATGTCTCGAGAAGGGAATCGGAATGCTTCTGGTTATAGTATTCGAGATTAACAAAGATAGTAACCTGTCTTGTTGATGTGGATGCATTCTGGTTGACCATGAAATCACCGGTCCTTGCGCTTGCGAGCCAGTTGATCGATTTCATCGGATCCCAAGGCTGATATTCTCTTATACCTGCGAAAGCAAATGGGTCGGTGAGTATCGTCCTTTTTCTCTGGACCTCACTTAATGTGAGCGACAGGAGATACTTGAGCCTGTCTGTAGCGATCCTTTCAGGAAGGATAGTGACAGAACAGTCGTTAGGAAACTCCTTAGTGAACTTCTCGATCAGGAGAAGATCTGTGGTAGTCATATTAACTCTGGTAAATGAGTAGAATCCTCTTTTGGTACATTTAGCCTTGATCTTTCTCGTGTGTCTCGAAAACGGTCTCATAGTGAGCATATCTTCGCGATAGAGAAGATCAGAAAGCGTAGTATTCGTCATATCCATGAACTGAAGTACTGCAGGAGTCTCGAATTTCAGTATGATGAAAGGGAGAGGAAGTCTTTTATTATTCTCCGCAACTTCGATAACTTCGATCTCTTCACCGTGATTAGCCACATTTTTCGAAAACTTGACGCTTAAGTCCAAGTCGTCGAGAGCATGATTACGGTAGTAGATGAGTTCGACTACTACGATTATGGCAAGAATGATGATAAGTACCAGTAGATCCATTACTTGCTGAAGTCCTCCGTAGGGCAAGGTACACTGTCGAGGATCTTGTTGATCGCATCTGAAGCATATTCACGGTTGCTCTTGAATCCGCCTTCAGAACCGTATGATGCTGAAGCGTGAAGAGAGATCCTGTGAGCGAGTACAGGAACAGCGAGTTCCTTAAGATCATCAGGTACAACATGAGTTCTTCCTCTGAGAAGTGCAAGTGCCTTAGCTGCTGCGATGTATGAAAGGAGCGCTCTAGGTGAAGCTCCGATCCTGATATCTGAGGAAGCTCTTGTAGCTTCGATTATGTTAGTTGCATATTCATAGATAACATCTGAAACAAAGATGTGCTTTGCTTTTTCCTGCATCTCGAAAAGTTCTTCCTTACCGGCAACTGCAGAAAGATCTGTAAGAGGATCTTCCGTAGCGAATCGCTTGAGGATAGAGATGCTCTCATCGTGTGTCGGATAATCCATTGAGATCATCATAAGGAATCTGTCGAGCTGAGCTTCAGGAAGCGGGAATGTTCCCTGAGACTCGATAGGGTTCTGAGTAGCGATTACCATGAACGGCGGATCGAGCTTATAAGTCTGACCGTCAACAGAAACCTGCTTTTCTTCCATACACTCCAAAAGGCTTGACTGAGTTCTTGCTGTAGCACGGTTTATCTCGTCAGCGAGGAGAAGGTTAGTGAAGAGAGGACCTTTACGGAATACGAAAGCATCCTGACTCCTGTCGAAATAGTTGATACCTGTAAGATCTGAAGGCAAGAGGTCGATCGTGAACTGGACTCTCTTGAAGTCGAGACTTAAGGACTGAGCAAGTGATCTTGCTGTCTTTGTCTTTCCTGTACCAGGAACGTCCTCGAGAAGAACGTGTCCTCCTGTAAGAAGTGCTACAAGAAGCAATTCGATTTGCTTATCCTTTCCTACGATAACTTTATTTACGTTGCCTATTAATTTCTCTGCAAAAGATTCCATAAGAACGACCTTTCTTTGTAAGAATTTTGAATTGTTCATCTCTAAAAATCATACATTTTTACTCTTGGTGTGATAAGAGGAAAAATTATAGAAAAACAACTGATAAACTTCAGAATGACTGATAACAGGGGTTTTGAGCCGTTTTAACAATAATAAAAATTCAGTATAAATACTATATTCTGTCGGGTTTTGCTTTTTCGTTAAAACTCTTACGATATTTACATCAAATGTTGTCATATCTTTTTCGAAAAAGGAAAGAAGTTCAGGAATTCAAAGATTAATGTGATAAAAAATGGATCGGAGAAAACTCATGAAAAACAAAAGAAAATTGGTAATTGATTCGTTAACTATAGGTCTCATGCTTTGCATGATTGCAGGTTCTGTTGCGTCATGCTCAGAAGGAACTGAAACGACTGAGCCAACTACGACAGTTGTTACTGAGGTCTCTGAGACAGCACCGACTGAGCCTACTGATTATGTTCACGGTGAAGAAGGATACTATACACTGATGGATAACGGCATTGTAACGGAAGTCCAGGATCAGGGTTACACTCCTGACTGCTGGGCATATGCGACCAGAGATGTCTTAAGACTCGGTTATCAGATGGCTTACGGAAAAGATCTTGACGGTGAGGAGTTCAAAGTCAGGAAGATCAAGGAACTTACATTTGCAAATAAAGAAGAAGGTATACGTCTTACTGAAGGAGAAAGTGTGAATAGTGTAATAGGAGGCTCCGACCAGTATGTAGTATGGGTTATGGCTAACGGTTACGAAGGTTATACCGTTATCGAGAATCCTAGCTTATGTAATGTGGATAAATCTGAAAACGAGAATGATCCATTATACAGTAATGCGGTAACACCTGATCAGATCAAGGAACTTCTTAAGACGAAAGGTGCTCTTCCTGTAATACTTAGATTCGGCTCGGGCATCATAAAATATAAGGGAATGACTCTTATGAATGATGACCAGTCATATGATGAGAATGATAGTGATGCGATAAGAGACAGCTATCTTGGTCATGAAGCACTGATAGTCGGATATGACGATAACTTCCCAAAGGAATACTTCGGTCAGTATGGTCATCGCACTCCTTCTATCGATGGTGCTTGGCTATATAAAGAAACTCAGGGTGAGACCTGGGGTGATGGCGGATATGCATGGATGTCATATGAATCATGTTTTGTAGTTAACGGTTATATCACGTTGTCTGATGCTTATTCGAAAGTATTAAGTTATGACTGTTCAACGGCAGGAGGTGTTACAACTGGTGATAAGACAACAGCAGCAAATGTATATCATGAAGGCGGAAAACTAGCAGCTGTAGGTACTTATGTCGGCGTAACCGAGACTTTGCACGATGGAATGTACGGAATGCAAGATGAAGAACATTCGATCACAATCGAGATCCGCGATGCAGATCTTAATGAAATTCTTGCTACAAAGACAGCGACCTTCGATTATGACGGATACTATGTCGTTGAACTAGATGAACCTATCGAAGTGACTGATTTCTCTGTAGTAGTCACATATAACGGTTATGCACCTGTCGAGGGAAGAACAGAAGGCAAGATCAGATCTGCTGTGGAATATATAGCTAAGTCTGAGCCGGGTCAGTCTTTTATCCTTGTTGACGGTGAATGGGTCGATGTGACAGATGTTTCTCTAGTAGAAAGACTCAACCTTAAAGAAGAACCTAATAACGTTTGTATCAAGGCTTTATTTGTTGATTAACTGTCTGAGTGCTCCGTCTTGATTTTTTATAACAAACATAAGATAATATGTTGTTATATTTTATTTTAAAGGAGTATCTCTATGAGAACAGATGGCATTAGTAAGTCTTTTGACCCGAATGAAGCCGAGCCACGACTTTATTCAGAATGGATGAACAAAGGATATTTCGGCGCGAAAGTGAATCCGGACAAGAAGCCTTTCTGCGTGGTGATGCCACCTCCGAACATTACAGGACAGCTCCACATGGGACATGCCCTTGATAATACTCTCCAGGATATCTTGATCAGATACAAGAGAATGAAGGGTTTTGAGACATTGTGGGTTCCAGGAACAGACCATGCATCTATTGCTACTGAAGCTAGGATCGTTGCTACGATGCGTGAAGAGGGCCTTACAAAGGATGATCTCGGTCGTGAGAAGTTCCTCGAGCGTGCTTGGGATTGGAAGAAACAGTATGGTGGAAGGATCGTTGAACAGCTCAAGAAACTCGGTTCTTCATGTGATTGGTCCAGAGAGAGATTCACAATGGATGAAGGTTGCTCTGAGGCCGTTAAAGACGTATTTATTAAGTATTATAACGATGGAATGATCTACAGAGGCGAGAGGATCATCAACTGGTGTCCTCATTGTCTTACATCTATCTCTAATGCAGAGGTTGAATATGAGGATCAGGAAGGTGCTTTCTGGCACTTAAGATATCCATTCGAAGACGGATCAGGTTATGTTGAACTTGCTACAACACGTCCTGAGACTCTTCTCGGCGATACTGCTGTTGCAGTTAACCCTAAGGACGAGCGTTACAAGGATTATGTAGGTAAGAACCTTATTCTCCCACTCGTTGGCCGTAAGATCCCTGTAGTAGCAGACAACTATGTTGATATTGAATTCGGTACAGGTGTTGTTAAGATCACTCCTGCACACGACCCTAACGACTTTGAAGTTGGACTTCGCCATAACCTTGAAGTCATCAATGTTATGACAGATGATGCTAAGATCACTGACGACTATCCGAAGTATGCCGGAATGGACAGATTCGAAGCTCGTAAGGCTATCGTTAAGGATCTCGAAGAGGGCGGATACCTTATCAAGGTTGAGCCACATAACCACAACGTTGGTACATGTTACCGTTGCGGTACAACTATCGAGCCTAGAGTTTCCTTACAGTGGTTCGTTAAGATGGATGAGCTTGCTAAGCCAGCTATCGAAGCAGTTAAGACAGGAAAGACAAAGTTCTTTCCTGAGAGATTTGATAAAAACTACTTTAACTGGATGGAGGACATTCGTGACTGGTGTATCTCCCGTCAGCTCTGGTGGGGTCATCAGATTCCAGCATTCTACTGCGACGACTGTGGTGAGCTCGTTGTAACTAAGGAAGAGAATCCTGTTTGCCCTAAGTGCGGCAAGCCTATGCGTCAGGATCCTGATACGCTCGATACATGGTTCTCATCAGCTCTCTGGCCATTCTCTACACTCGGCTGGCCTAAGGATACTGAGGAACTTAAGTATTTCTATCCTACAAATACGCTTGTTACAGGCTATGACATTATCACTTTCTGGGTTTCACGTATGATGGTTGCTGGCTGTGCTCATATGAAACAGCCGCCATTTGATACAGTTCTTATTCATGGTCTCGTTCGTGACTCACAGGGCCGTAAGATGAGTAAGTCACTTGGTAATGGTATCGATCCGCTCGAGGTTATCGCTGAGTCTGGTGCTGATGCATTGAGATTTGCTCTTGTAACAGGTAATGCTCCTGGTAACGACCAGCGTTTCCAGAAAGATAAGATAGAGATGGGTAGAAACTTCTCCAACAAGATCTGGAATGCTATGAAGTTCGTTTTGATGAACTGCGAGGATGATCTTGAGTTCTCAGGAGTTGACGAGTCCAAGTTTACTCTTGAAGACAAGTGGATCTTGAATAAGCTTAACAACCTCGTTAAGGAAGTATCCATTAACGTTGAGAATTACGATTACGGCGTAGCGCTTTCTAAGATCGTTGATTTCGTTTGGGAGAACTACTGTGACTGGTATATCGAGATCGCAAAGAGCAGACTTTTCGACAAGGAGTGTGCTACAAGACTTGAGGCTCAGTATCTTTTGAATAAGATCCTTGGCATCTCAATGCAGCTCTTGCATCCTTTCATGCCATTTGTAACTGAAGAAGTCTACAGAAACCTCGTTATCGATGGTAAGAAAGACTCTATCATGATCTCTGAGTGGCCGGTTGCTTCAGATATCAACTATGATGCTGAAGAGAAAATGATGAATACACTGATGGATGCTATCCGTTCTATCCGTAATATCAGATCAGAGATGGGTGTTGCTCCTTCACGTAAGGCTCATATCATCGTAGTTACTGAGAATGCTTCGATCGTTAAGATGTTCGAAGATGGTAAGGCATTCCTTGAGCGTCTTGCTTCAGTAAGTAGTCTTGATACACAGAGCGACAAGAGCGGAATCCCTGCAACAGCTGTTGCTTGCGTATTTGCCGGTGGTGAGATCTATATTCCTCTTGGAGACCTTATCGATATCGACAAGGAACTTGAGAGACTTGCAAAAGAGAAGGATAACCTCCAGAAAGAGATCGATCGTGTTAACGGTAAGCTTTCTAATGAAGCTTTTGTAAGTAAGGCTCCTGAAAAGGTTATCAATGCCGAGAAGGAAAAGCAGGCTAAATATCTTGAGATGTTCAAAGGCGTTGAAGACCGTATTGCTATGTTGAGCAAAGAGCAATAATTCTAAAAAAGATGATATTTTTAAAATTATTGTGTTAAAATTCTTTTTAAGTGTGAAACAGTTAGGAGGAGATTATGGAGACAAAGACAATAGATGAGAGCAAGGTTGCTAAGCTTCCTAAGGAGGGGGTACATTGCTTTGCTGCTAATGGTAAGCAGATTACCAGAAGAAGGATAATCACTATCCCTTTGATGATCGCTTTTATAGTCCTTGCAGTATTTTTCTTCATTGGAAGTTATAAGAATATCATTTTTGCCTGTGTATCGGTTGCTTGTTTTATCATAACGGTGCTGGTATTTGTCCACACTTTCCTTATTGCGAAGTACAGGATCGCTGTTGATTATAACGAGAAGAAGATCATCTTGAGATACAGATACAGCCTTATTACTATTCCTTTCGAGACATTTGATGCTCGTGAAGGTGAACCTGACAAGGCTGAGGAACTTCTTGATAATTCTTCTCTTGGTGGTTCAGAGAAGACATATTATCTCGTACTTGATAATGTTCTTGATGATGCATGCTATCAGACAACAACAAAGGATCTTGCTTCTCGTGAGGATTTCTTCAAGCTTAAGGAAGAGGTTTTTGCTATTGCTGACGCTTATGGTGCAAGAGAACTCGAGAATGCTATTAAACCTGAATATGGCAAGGATTCCATTAAGAAGACTGACGTTAACACAGAAGAGAATATCAAGGATATCGTCAGCAACGTAATGGAAGAGGTCAAAGAAGACAAGAAGAAGGCTGTTGAAGAGGTTAAGGATGCAACTGAGGAAACTGTTGAAGAGGCAGCGGAAGAGGTTGCTGAAGAAACTTCTGAAGACGCAAAAGAAGAGTGATCCTTTTTACAATTTAAACTACACAAGGCTGTCCTTATGGGCAGCCTTTTTTAAAATGAATTTCGTATTGTAAAAGCATGATCAAAAAGTCTTTCATTTTAACGAAAAACACCCAACTTGCCCTTATTATTTTATTGACTTAAAAGGGGTGGAAAAGTATAGTCTTATTGTAACTAATTATGCGTTTTGGGCGAATTAGAATAAATCACATTAAGGAGTTATTGATATGCCATTAGTAACAACAACTGAAATGTTTAAGAAGGCATACGACGGCGGTTACGCTATCGGTGCATTTAACGTAAACAACATGGAAATCGTTCAGGGTATCACAGAGGCAGCAGGCGAGCTCAACAGCCCTGTTATACTTCAGGTATCCAATGGAGCTAGAGCTTACGCTAACCACACATACCTCGTAAAGCTCGTTGAGG
>JAGCGE010000371.1 GCA_017649745.1 Clostridiales bacterium
AAGGATCGAAGAGCCGGGCCCTAGCGATAAGATACTTCCTAAGCTCACGGGTACTGAATCTGCCGTAAAGAGCTGCGGTGTTGTTGATCTTTGGAAAGGAGGAAGCAACTGATGAAAGAACTTACGGATATTCAAAAGCACGTATTGGAAGAAGTTGCAGACCTTCATAAGACTCCAGTAGGAGCATTTAATATCAGGGCGAACGGCGAGTCTGTCGGAAGAAATTCCACTGCTAATATCGAGATAATCCCTAAGACTGATGTAAGCGGTATCGATATCAAGATCAAGCCGGGAACAAAGAACGAGAGCGTTCATACTCCGGTAGTCATCTCTCAGTCAGGTCTTAAGGAGAGCGTATATAACGATTTTTATATTGGTGATGATGCTGATGTATTGATCGTTGCAGGCTGCGGTATCGATAACTGCGGATCACAGGATTCACAGCATGATGGTATCCACAGATTCTATATCGGTAAGAATGCTCATATCAAATACGTTGAGAAGCACTACGGTTCAGGTGAGGGAACAGGTAAGAGAATCCTTAATCCTGTAACTGAGGTCTATATGGAAGAAGGCAGTTCCTGTGAGATGGAGATGGTCCAGATCAAGGGTGTCGATGACACGACAAGAACTACTAAGGCAGAACTTAAGGCTGGCGCTAAGCTTCTCGTATCCGAAAGACTTATGACTCACGGAGAGCAAAGAGCTATAAGTGTTTATGACGTTGACCTTAACGGTGAGGATTCTGTCGCAGACGTTGTTTCGCGTGCTGTTGCAAGAGATAAGTCTTATCAGGAGTTTAATGCAACGATCGCTGGTAACGCGCCTTGCAGAGGCCACTCTGAGTGTGATTCCATCATCATGGACGAAGGTGTTATCCTTGCTGTTCCTGCACTTAAGGCTAACAATGTTGATGCACAGCTCGTTCACGAGGCAGCTATTGGTAAGATCGCAGGAGAGCAGCTTACTAAGCTCATGACACTCGGTCTTACAGAACAGGAAGCTGAAGAAGAGATCATCAACGGATTCTTGAGATAAGAAATAAATCATACTTTTGGCTGATGTCATTTATCAGCCATTATATGTAGAATAGGCTCATGATTAATGATGCCTACTCATGAAATAAGGATTACGCGGGAGAATTTAGTTTCTCCCGTTTTTTATGTGACAAAAGTGTCACAAGTTCGTCACGGCAATCGATTTTGAAGTACAATAACTAAATGTATCATACGGTAAAACAAACACGGAGGATACAACATGGCTTTACTTGAAGTTAAAGGTATTAAAAAGACATATACAACGAGATTCGGCAACAATCACGTTCATGCTCTTAAGGAGGTGAACTTCGATGTTGAGTCCGGAGATTTCGTTTCTATAATGGGTGAGTCTGGTTCGGGAAAGACTACACTCCTGAATCTTTTGGCTGCATTTGATAAGGCAACAGCCGGAACGATCAAGATCGATGGCAAGGAACTTGCTTCGCTTAAGGATAATGCGCTTGCTGCATATAGAAGAAATAATCTCGGATTCGTATTCCAGGATTTCAACCTTCTCGATACATTGAACATCAAGGATAATATCCTTCTTCCGATCGTTTTGAGCGGCAAGAACATAAATGACTATAAGGAAAGACTCAAGAATATCACTAAGGATATCGGTATCGACGAGATACTTAAGAAATATCCTTATGAGATATCAGGTGGTCAGAAACAGAGAGTTGCTGTTGCAAGAGCTCTTATCACGGATCCTAAGCTGATCCTGGCTGATGAGCCGACTGGCGCTCTTGATTCACAGTCATCTGATGAGCTCCTACGTGTTTTCAGGAGGATCAATGGAAACGGACAGACAATACTTATGGTAACGCACTCAGTTGCGGCTGCATCGCATTCTAACAGGGTTCTCTTTATAAAGGACGGAGTTGTTTATCATCAGATCTACAGAGGCGAATCTACTGACGAAGAACTCTATCAGAAGATATCCGATACCCTTACCATGCTTCGAAAAGGTGGTGAGAACGGATGAGCAATATCTACAGTAATATTGCGAAGAGTAATCTCAAGAAGAACTACAGGTTCTATATTCCGAAGATATTGACTGAGATGGGACTTCTGGGTTGTTTCTTCATCATGTTCACCCTTGCTATCGACAAGGAACTTGAAAAAACAACAGGCGGTGCTTATCTTCCTACCATCATGACGATGGGAACTATAGTTCTTTTTATTCTTTCGTTTATCCTGATGATCTATTCCAATAGTTTTCTCATGAAACAGAGGAAACCGGAATTTGGTCTTTATCACTGCCTTGGTATGGAGAAGAGACATGTCGGAAAAGTTCTCTTTCATGAGAGTTTCAGAAGCAGTGTTATCTCTCTTTGCTCCGGTATCATTTTCGGTATCATTATGTACAAGGTCTGTTCGCTTCTTGTCTGTAAGCTTATCGGTACAGAACCTGTAACCGGCTTTTACTACATTAAGCCTGCTTCGGTTATCCCACCGATACTTATTTTCATCGTTATTGATATTCTGACCTTTATCTTTAACAGGATCAGTATTGCAAGAATGAAGCCTGTCGATCTTATTGCAAGTGGTCGAAAAGGAGAAAAAGAGCCTAAGGTTAAGTGGCCTTTGCTCGTTCTCGGATTGCTTTGTATCGGTGCAGGTTACTATATTGCACTTACGGTTAAAAATCCGGTCGCTGCTTTGGAACTTTTCTTCCTTGCTGTATTACTTGTTATCTTCGGAACGTATTTCCTTTTTGTAGCTGGTTCCATCTTTGTTTTGAAAGTCCTTAAAAAGAACGAGAAGTTCTATTACACGGCAAGGCATATGCCGTCTGTCTCGGGACTTCTTTACAGGATGAAGCAAAATGCCGTAGGACTTGCTTCGATCGCTATTCTTGCGACTTGCATCCTTGTAATGATATCAACTACATTAAGTCTTTATACCGGTATGTACAAAACATTAGATGATGCATTTCAGGCGCATTGTAAAGTTAAATTGGCTTGTTACGACGGTAATGGAGAACAGGTTTATTTGAACTATGATGATATATCCGATCTGGCATATAAAGCAGCTGATGAAACCGGTTTTAAGATCAAGAATATCGAGTGTCAGGAGCTTCTTGAAGTCACAACCTTAAGAGATGGTGACAGATTCGATTTTGTTGAATCCGGTAAGGGTGATATAAGTTTAGCCTCGATCTTCACTATCGTTGACATTGATACCTATAATACACTTACAGGAAAAGATATTAAGCTTAATGATAATGAACTTATATATTGTCCGATCACAGCCGTAAAGGATTTTCCGGGAAGATTTGTTATCGATGGAGAAGAATATAATAAAGTTTCCGAGGTTGACACATTTCCTGTTACTTCTTCTTATGTGTCCATTTGTGATGTGTACGGAATCGTTGTAACCAAAGATACGATGACGAAGCTCTATGATAAGCAAAAAGAAGTTTACGCCGACTATGCATCAGATTATGACAGATTCGCTGCGATAACGTTCAGCGACAGAAGCAAAGCCATAAAAGACGGTTTTGAATTTGAAGAAGTCCTCCATCGTGAGATGAATGATTACTTCGAAAAGAATGATATCAATGCGTATTTTTATGTTGACAGCATCTGGGAAGCGAACAAGGAATTGCTTGGCTTATTCGGAACGCTTCTGTTCCTTGGTCTTGTCCTCGGTATCATCTTTATGTTTGCTACGGCACTTATAATTTACTATAAGCAGATCTCAGAAGGCTATGAGGACAGAGACAGATTTGTCATC
>JAGCGE010000372.1 GCA_017649745.1 Clostridiales bacterium
CTGTCACTTACGACGATCTTGATTTCCACTTCATAGATATCAGATGAAGTGTAGTTATCCCAGTGAACCCTTACAAGCCTGTTCTCACGCTCTTTATCCTTAGCTGAGCGGTTAGCATACTTATGAAGGTTAATGATATTCGAACAGTTGGTCCTGTGGATACCTACACCACCGTTTTGTGTTACATAACCGATGATCTCATCGCCGGGAACAGGATGACAGCAGTTAGAAAGATGGACATGACAATTCTCAAGTCCTTCTACCGTAACTCCGACACTGGTCTTGGTCTTCTTCTCCTGAACTCGCTTAATAACAGGCTTTTGAGGAGTAGATGGCTGAACGAGGTTCTTAGGAACTCCAGGAAGAGAATTCTTACCGATATCTTCCACCAGTTCAGAAGGCGTATAAAGAACCTGACCTGCGGAATTGATCCTGTAACCCAATGCCTGTCTCTCTTCTTCAGGAATGGTCTTTATGTATTCGTCACGAAGTTTTCCGAATACCTTACCTGCAGTCAATACACCATAACCGATAGCAGCATAGACATCATCAAGATTGGAATAACTGTACTTTCTGAAAATACCTTCAAGCGACTTATGAAGTAGGAGCTGAGAAGGCGTAAATCCGTTTCTCTGGATCTCTCGCTCGAGAAGTTCCTTACCGTCGGCAACGTTCTCGTTACGTGATTCTTTCTTAAACCAGGCATTGATCTTACTTCTTGCAGAAGCAGTCTTAACCATCTTCGCCCAGTCTCTTGAAGGACCCTTGATCTTATCTGAAGACTGGATCTCAACGATATCACCGTTCTTAAGCTCATATGAGAGAGGAACGATCCTTCCGTTAACCTTAGCGCCATGCATATGGTTACCGATACCGCTGTGGATGTTATACGCGAAATCGATAGGACATGAACCCTTAGGAAGGTTGATAACATCACCCTTAGGAGTAAATACATAGACAGTATCAGGAGTAAGATTACTCTTCAATACATCCATGAAATCTGTAGGATCATGTGATTCCTTCTGGCTGTCTAAGATCTGTCTGATCCAGTTGATCTTACTGTCGAGCTGATCGAACTTGGAAACTTCGGAATTACCTGCTTCCTTATAATGCCAGTGCGCAGCGATACCGTACTCGGCTGTCCTGTGCATCGCAAAAGTTCTGATCTGTACTTCGAACGGAACGCCGCCCTTACCTAACACCGTTGTATGGATCGACTGATACATATTAGGCTTAGGCATAGCGATATAATCCTTAAACCTTCCAGGAATGTGCTGATACATCTCATGCACGATACCAAGAACGGTATAACAGTCTGTCAATGTCTCTACGATGATCCTGCAGGCAAAAAGATCATAGATCTGCTCTAATGTCTTGTTCTGCTCTTTCATCTTTTTATAGATGCTATAGAAGTGCTTAGGTCTTCCTTCTATCTCGACATGCTTGATACCGTATTCATTGACCTTAGCGCTGATCTCTTTAACAACGTCAGCCATGAACTGTTCTCTCTCAGATCTTTTCGAAGAGATCATGCCCACGAGCTCGTAATATGCATCTTTATCAAGATAACGAAGACAAAGATCCTCGAGTTCCCACTTGATCTTATTGATACCGAGACGGTGTGCCAAAGGAGCATAGATATCAAGCGTCTCTCTCGAGATCTCAACCTGCTTTTGAGGAGGCTGATGCTTCATCGTACGCATGTTATGAAGTCTGTCAGCAAGCTTGATAAGGACTACTCGAATATCCTTCGCCATAGCAACGAACATCTTACGGACGTTCTCTGCCTGGATATCTTCCTTGGAAACATATGGGATCTTACCGAGCTTAGTAACACCGTCAACAAGAAGTGCTACGTTCTCTCCGAAGATCTCTGTTATGAGATGGATATCAACCGGCGTATCTTCTACTGTATCGTGAAGAAGCGCAGCTTCGATCGTCTCAGCGTCGACCTCAAGTTCAACAAGGATCTGTGCTGTTGCAACAGGATGGATGATATAAGGCTCGCCGGATTTTCTTCTCTGATTCCTGTGCGCCTTATATGCGAAAACAAATGCTTCTCTGATCATGAGAAGAGCATGCTCATACGCTTCTTCACTCTCCATCGTCTTTCCGGCATAACGCTCGAAAGATCTGTACATCTCATTAAAGCGCTCTTCAATGTTCTGCGGGATCTGCGGACAATCGTCAAGATCTCTCAGATATTGAATCTCTTTAAAGTGTTCCTGTTCTTCAGGAGTTAATACATTTTTATCCTTATCAGACATTTTCGCTTAACCTCTTATAGGTCGGTGTGTCATGAAGATTAGGTCTCTTGTCCGTCTTCGCAAGGTTAAGACAGACTCTTCTCGGAGATGATCTTCCGAGTCTAATCACACCGGCTTCGTCTAGTACTTCCAGGCACCTTGTTACCTGGAAAGGTGTAATCTTGTTTCCCGACTTGATCTCTACGGCCCTTGCCAAAAGATCAATATCAACTATAGAGATACCATTGCCGAACGTATCTCTGATCGTCTTATATGTATCAGTATAATTCTCACTCGTAGGAATAAGTTCTTCAACGCTGTTACCCTTACTGAGCTTAACTATCTGGGATAATTCCAGTCCGCTAGCATAAAGCTTCTCAGGAACCTCAGACTTACTCCACAATATGTTATCCGGCATAACAGGCTTAATATCACATAAGTGAAGACTTAAAGTATCGTTACCCCAGAGATTAAAGATATTCATCGTATAAGCGATATCAACCTTGTCGCCCACTTTGATGATCGATGCGTAATTACCCATTCCGAATCCAACGGCTGAAATAGTATTCTTCAGATCAGGATCCTTCTCCGGATCATGAAGGTCGAATCTGATATGAGCACCTTCGCTCATGAACTGCATATTCGATACAAGAAGATTCCTTGTAACAAAGACAGGCTTACTGTTACCAAGTCCGAACGGAGACATCTGCCTTAATGCATCATGAACATCCATCGTTATCGAAGTCGAATCTATCTGAGCGTCGATCGTAAGCTCGTCCTTACCGCTGTCATCATCTTCAATGCTCCTGGAATAAGCCTCCAGAGCGCGCATGAACTTACCGAGATCCTTCTTCTTTACAACGAGGCCTGCTGCCTTCTTATGCCCTCCGAAATTCACACAGAACTCAGATGCATTCTCTATTGCATGATAAATATCGAACTCTCCGTATGCTCTCGAAGAACCCTTAACATTCTCTGTATCAAGTCCGTCATCAGTAAAGACGATGGCACTTCTTCTGAAATGCTGAGAAAGCTTACCGGCGACGATTCCTAGAACACCCTGATGCCAGTTCTTACCATAAGCAACGATAGGTCCCTTTGTATTGGTCAAAAGCCACTCTTCAGGTCTGTCACTGTTCTCTATCTGAGCCTTAGCCTCTTCGAAAACCTGTGCCTCGATAGCCTTCCTCTCGTCATTTTGCTTCGTAAGAGCCATCGCTGCGTCTCTTACCTTAGACTTATCATCATTCAAGAAAAGATTAAGAGCATCAGATGAATCGTAAAGTCTTCCTGCAGCATTGATCCTAGGAACGAATACGAAAGAGATATATGACTCATCAGGATCCTTACCTGAGTCGAGCAAAAGCTCGTTCATCACTCTGATACCGATATTAGTCGGTTCTCTCATGCTCTGGAAAGCTCTCTTAACAAGAGTTCTGTTCTCTCCGACGATAGGAACAAGGTCTGCGATCGTGGCAATACCTGCAAGTTCAACAACCTGTCTCCATACACTGTTAAATACACGGAATCTGCCGTCTCTGCCAAGTGCCTCAACAAGCTTCATAGCAACACCTGCACCGCAAAGATCGATGCATGGATATGTATTATCCTGACGCTTAGCACATATAACAGCATCTGCATCAGGTATCTTCTCCTGAACTGTATGGTGATCAGTTACGATAACCTTGATACCCTTCTCTCTTATCTTAGCAATAGTATCGAAGTTAGAGATACCGCAGTCAACGGTTATGAGAAGGCCCGGAAACTTCTCCAGGACATCTTCAAGGATATAATCCGTAAGACCGTATCCGTGTGCAGCTCTCTGCGGAACGATATAGTCTACATCGCACTTATGGCTCCTGAAATATCTGACCAGGATAGAAGTCGCAGTAACACCGTCTGCATCATAGTCGCCATATACAAGGATCTTCTCATTATTACTCATCGATTCAACGATGATATCAACTGCTTTACGCATATCGACAAAAAGATATGGATCATACCATTCAGATGGCTCATCACTTACAAAATCAGCGATCTTCTCGTCTGTCTCGATACCTCTGGACTTTAAAAGTTCATGTACGATATCATCAGCGCTGACTTCACCAAGAGTCAACGCGCAATTCCAATTCTTGCTCGTTAATAACATATAAACATCTCACTCAATTATTTGTGTCCATTTTACCAAAAAAACAAGTTTTTTTGAACACAAAAAAGAGGTCATCATTGATGACCTCTTTGGAAATTCATGATCAGCGATTAGCGCTTGCGCTTTCTAGCTGCCTCTGACTTCTTCTTACGACGTACAGATGGCTTCTCGTAGTGCTCTCTCTTACGTACTTCAGCGAGAACTCCTGATCTTGCACATGAACGCTTGAATCTGCGAAGCGCACTATCAAGGGACTCATTCTCCTTAAGTCTGATTTCTGACATTCTTTATCCCTCCCCTCGTGCGTAGAAATAATAACGCAAAGAATTATACTAAAAACTTGATATCAAGTCAATAAATACTTGCAAAACTGCGTTTCGGCAGTTTTCCTTATCTATTTGTCGACAATCTCCAAGTTCCTTATGCCTTTTCGGAAGAGCAAGGACAAAGATACCACACTAAGAAGTATTCCTGCAACTATGATTACTATACCTGCACCTCTTCCGACGCTGATCCCTGCTGCTTTAGCCGTAACATCAGCAAGCACGCCCGACAAAGCAAAAGCAACTACATAGCCAAGCTGAGAGATGAAACCTATGATACCCCAGGCTCTTCCCTGTGTTTCCTCAGGGATATTGATCCTGATGAGATAATCAAGACAATTGTTGGCAAGCGGAAGCATCGAAAAGAAGAAGAATCCCGCAATGGTCATAAGAACGATGTTTTCCTTGATTCCGAACAATGCCATGCCGACGCCGCTTAACGCAAGTGAGATCGATAGAAGTTTAACGAAGTGTTTCTTTATTCCAAGAGCACCAAGTATGATGCTCGTTACGAGCATTCCGCTGGCGCAGATAGTCTCTACTGTTCCAAGAGTCTTGCTGCTCTTGAATGCAAGGACCATCGGTTCGGACAATGTCATCATGATACCGATAAAGCACGTTATTACCGAAGTCATAACGATGAGGGTCATAACACCTTTTCGAGCCTTTATAACATTAAAACCGTCCTTGATACCTTCCTTTAATGAAAGTTCTTCGTTTGATCTCTTGCTCGTAATTCCCTTACGTACGATCGCGGTTGTTATTACTGTAATAAAGAATGTGCAGATATCGATTACAAGAAGGAGTCTAATATCACTTAAAGCCAGAAGGAATCCGGCAATAACAGGAGACAGAAGATACCTTGCACTTCCAGCTAAGCTAACAAGACCATTAGCCTTAGAAAACTCTTCTTTAGTGAGCATATCCGTAACGGTTGCCTTGTACGAAGGCTCCAGCAATGCAGAAAAAACGGAACTGATCGATACACCTATGCAGATATCAAGAAGAGAAGCTCCACCCGTCATCATGCGAATAAGGATATAGACGAGTCCCAACGCTGAAAGACCGTCACCTATCATCATCAATGTCCTTCTGTCATAACGATCAGCAAGGATTCCAGCAGGAACACTTAAGACCAGCATAGGAAGGAATGAAAGAAGCGTTACAAGTGATGTACATGCTGCACTTCCTGTCATCTGATAAACATAAACACCAAGACCAAAACTTGTAAGGCCTCCGCCTATGGATGATATGAATTCTCCTGCCCAAAGCAGAAGGAATTTTCCGAAATTTGATTTACCCGACATCGCTATCTCCTTAGATGTTCTTTATCTTTACCGAGATAATATCAATCGAGTTATTAAATAATCATTAAACGAAAAAACAGCATCAAAAAAGGGGAGCCCCGCGGAGCTCCCCATATCCCAAAAGCGTAATAACGGCTTCTTTAAAGTGAAGGATAATAATCAGAAAGGAGATGATCAATAGGCCGGTTCGATCAAACCATAGTTGCCGTCCTTACGCTTGTAAATTACACTTACTACATTAGTATCAGCATCCAAATAAACAAGGAAGTTGTGTCCGAGCATTTCCATCTGTAATATTGCATCCTCAGAAGACATTGGCCTTAATTCAAATGTCTTTCTCTTAATGATCTTCTTCTCGTCTTCTTCGTCCTCAAAGTCAAAATCGGAATCTGCTTCATCTTCAAGATAGCTTACGATCTGAGGATATTCTTTCTTCTGCTTAAGGAACTTTGTCTTCTGTTTTCTAATCTGTGATTCAAGTTTATCTATTGTTCTATCTACAGCTGTTAAAATCTCCTCGTCTCTTGCTTCAGCTCTGTAGATCCTATTATCAAGTTTAAGTGTGATCTCTACGACCATTCGGTCTCCCTCTGGTCTGATTCGTACATTGAAGGTGCCTTCCTCACCAAAGTACTTGTCGAATTTACTCATCTTGTCGGCAATCTTTGTCTCGAGTCTCTGTCCGATCCTGATTCCTTTGCCCTGCGTAGTGATCTTCATATAATCACATCCTTCCGTGTATGTTCTAAAAGGATAATTATCCTTGTACAGACATTATAATTCACAAGCTGTTTACAGAATGTAACACAACGAACGACACAAAATTGCGAACTATGGTACAATATAAAAGATGGGGCTTAGAAAAGTCCCATCTTTTTATGTCTTGAATTATTATCTGCTTATTATTCTTCGGAAGCAGTCTCTTCTTCCTTCTTCTCTTCATCGGAAGTTCCCTCTGAAACAGGCTCTGCTTCAGCAACCGGCTCTTCCTCTTTAGTTTCTTCTTTAGCAACAGGCTTCTCGAGCTTAGCCTCTGCAGGAGCGCTCTCTGAACCTGGTTCGAACTTAGCACCGCATGAGAAGCAGAATGCATAAGCGAGCATATTCTCTTTACCACAATTAGGACAAAGCTTAAGTCCCTTTTCGAAAAGGATCTTAAGTTCGCAATCCTTGATTTCCTTGTAAAGTTCAGTAACTGCATCACAACGTGCATTTATATCCTTGGTCACATCAACTGACATGTCCTTATACTGACCATAATACAAACGACCGATCTGATCAAAATATTTAGCGATCACACGGTTCTTCTCTTCAATAGATCTCTGATAACCAGAAATTACTTTAGTCTTCGGATCAAAAATTGCCATGTACTTACCTCCCATAAGGAAATGCTAGGAGATATTATACACTATTTCATCATTTTTTTCACGTAATACTCTTTTCTTCTATTAGACATTATTACGCCGCTGACCATGACGCAAAGGCTGATGATTATTCCTATTGCGCTTGGTAACTCAGCTGAGTTGATAACTTGAAAATACGACAAGGACGTATAGAGCACCGGCACGATAGAAAGAAGCGAATCGACGATACCGATAACTTTCATTACGCGGATCATCGGATCAGCTTTATTCCAAGTTATCACGACACCGTAGATCGCAAATGTGTTCTTAGCCAAAGCGAATAATATGAACCAATAAACCAGGACTCCGCCTATAAGGATAACGTCTCCGACGAAATACATTCTGAGGCAAAGCGCCAGATAGGAAAAGCCAATGATGAATATGAACGAGCCGCTCCTGTTATGAATGTCGAACTCTTTCTCATATCTCTTATGTTCATCTTTTATCGTCTTACAGTAGATATAATTCCTCATCGTTCTATAGCGGGCTATGCCGAGAACAATGAAGTACAAGGCGTGCATTATGAGGAATATGGAATTAAGATAAACACCGAAACCGACTTTACAGAAAGCCATGATCGTATTTGCGACAATAGAAGTAGCGATAAGGGAAACATTGATATCCTTATCGTCAACTCTGCGTTTTATTCTCGTGATCAGATTTTTCTTTGTAATCCTTAGCATATTCCAAATGCGGATTATCGCACAATTAAAAGATCATTTAAAGTACTTATTCTCAAAATTAAATACTGTCAGCGGTTTACCGTAGTAGTAA
>JAGCGE010000373.1 GCA_017649745.1 Clostridiales bacterium
AAAACCAATTTCCTTACATCTTTATACGTAAGAATGTAAGACATATCGAAATCCCCATTCACAGTCAACACTCTGGTTTCCTCATCGAACAAATACACATTATGGTTTGGACGAGACACGATATTAAACATACCGACTATCAACATTATCACAACAACAGCCGTAATGACCTCTACTCTTTTCAAATAATCACTACTCATACAAACAGTCCTCTCATAAGTCTGATAACAATTAGAAGTTCATACTCTAATGCTAATCAGAACTGATCAAGAGGACTATGAGTTTGGAACAGATTGCAAGGATGCGGGAATAAATAGCAAATGCTTATAGAACAATTCTCTTTCTGCATCTTAATCTATTATTTCCCCACTTATATTCCGAAAAGATAACAGGATAATATGATTATGGAATTGTAATCATAGATTCAACTGTTTCACTATCAGCTCTTTGGGCGTAGAAACAATACCCCCAATCATCTGACAAATCCATTCCATAATCAGTTCCAACAATATAGTTTTTGTATCCTCCTATTGTGGCTGTTATTTCCCAACTTCCCCCTGCTACAATTGTACCTGTATAAGAACCAGAATCAACGGTATATGGGTTAGTAGATATAAATGAGTAAGCCTTCTTGTTATCAGTATCGAACAAGAAATAAATATCATAGTTTAGACTCTTATCATTTGGATATGATGAGTTACTGAAGTGTTTGACAAACGCATACTCACAAACAACAGGGTTAGGTGTCGGTGTTGGAGAAGGTGTAGGAGAAGGTGTACTTGTTGGTGTCGGAGAAGGCTTGTTTGTAGGCGTAGGCGAAGACGTATTCGTTGGTGTTGGAGAAGGTTTATTAGTAGGCGTGGGTGAAGGCGAATTTGTCGGAGTTAGAGAAGGTATAGTAGGTGTTGGTGTAGGTGTTTTTGTCGGCGTTGGAGAAGGAGATTTTATCTTTGAGTCATCATCAATTATATCAGATGAATTATTCTTGATCTCATCTGATTGATCAGTCACGGCTTCTATAATCCTTTCAGGAGCAATCACATTCTCTCCCCCGTTATTTTCTATATATTCCGAGACAGTCACATAATCATAGTCATCACCTTCTAAAGTAAACGAAACCAGCTTTTTCTCTTTCCACAAAAAGTTGTCCGGGTCACACATTTCAAGCGAAAAAGCAGTTTTTTCGTTATTCCAACACAAATCAAAGTATTCGTCGTCAACATCGACTAAACAAACATCATAGTTGTGAACAAGTTTTTCGTCAGTACTATGACCATCATTTTCCCAACATTCGATTTTGACCAAATCTTCAGTTAAAGCAACCGCGCGATATGTATAATATTCGTCGGTATATCTATAGCACGCAAGGTTTTCATAGCAGTTTGTTCCTCGATATTTGCTTTTAGGATCAGCATTTACAGAGAAGAAATGAGGTTTATTGGGCATCCAATTTGAATTTCTTGAGTCTTTAAAAGTCATTACAAAAGCTGCATGCTCAGAATCAACCCAGTAGAATTCAGTTTTATTTTTTGTTATATCAAAAGCCCCCACTTCATAATCAAATTTGAAACTTCGGTCACCTGAATAATCCAATTCCCAACAGTCAACTTGTAATATTTTATCAGATATAGGGGTAGCTATATACATATGCCAATCATCACTCATATAAGAGTACGTTTTATCTAAAGAGAACAACTCTTTCTGATCAGATGATTTTATTCTGCTTTCCGGAATGAATGCTTCATATTTTATTTTGTACTTTTTATGCGTACTCACAGCATCACAAGCACTAAAAAGAACAAAAGGTAATATCAACATTACATGAAAAGAAATGACAATTGTCAAGATAACTCTCAGTTTTGAGCGTCTAGGATTCTTAACACCAAACTCCTTATACAATTTTTGATACTCTTTAGTATTAGGAGCACTTGTATTATTAACGTAATTTAGAGTCTTCTCCTTTTTCTCATAAGCATTTTTCCCACAGTATCCGCAAAACTTTTTTCCTTCCAAAATCGGTTTTCCACAATTTCTACAGTACATAATTCCCTCCGATCTCAAATTCACTAATCTTGCAGAATAACTTGTATTTCAAATACTGAATATTTGCTATCTATTGACTAAACTCTTAGGCATTATTGTCGGCCGACTCAATTAAATCCATGTATTCTTTACGAATATCCTCCCATTCTTCTTCTAAGGAATCATTTTCCGGTCCTTGATATCTTAGTTTTCTGGTATTTCTCATTGCAGAATCATAATTACCATCTTCAATATCATTCTCGATTTCCTCAACTATCGCTTCCAGCCTTCTTACCTCTTGCTGCTGTTTACCATTTTCATATTTCACCCATATAGTCCCAAATACAATTAAAAGACCAAGTACTAAAAGACATGTAACTATACCTATATTTGAACTCCTGTCAATTTTCCGTTTTTCAGCTTGCAGTTTTTTTTCTTCAAGTTTAACTTCTCTTTTTTTCCCTTCGTATAATCGTTCTATCTCTTGAAAAAAAACATCATCCCCATATAATACCTTAGCTTTCTTGTATGCCTGATCCATTTTAGAAATCCATGCATCTTGTTCTATTCTCAATCGGTTACTCTCAAAAGGATCCCTTCCTAATGAGCCTACAATAATGTCAGGCATAATATTGGATGTAGCTAAAACCATAAAATCCAAAATATCTTCTTTGGTATTAGGAATAGCATAATTCATTATTACATTTGCTTTTGCTTTATGATAATTATCAATAGATGTAGGAAGCCCCCAACTTGCGGCCATTGATTCACGTCTAGTCGGTTTTTCTCGATTTTGTTCAATCGAATCCAATTTTTCAAGTAAGTCCTTTACTGATTGACCAGACTCTTCTCCCCTTATCTCATAACCGCACAACTCGCACTTAATCCCCAAACCATCCAAAACTCCACCACAATTAGGACATTTATGAACAATACCATCGTAAACAACATCTCGCTTTTCGTACGTATTATCATTATTCTCTGATTCAAGGACTACATTTGAATTTAACATACCGCAGTTAAAGCAGTATTTATCATCGGATTCCATCATACTGCCACATTTTAAACACTTAGTCATAGAACCCTCCTTCATACATTATGTGTGTGAATCTTTTTCAAAAACATTCATTTATTGGGAAGAGGTGGAGGTTCAGTTCCAAAGTACTGATTTACTTCTGTAACAGAACCAGCCATAGACCAGTCAGCCATTCCTTCACTCCAAATTAGAGAGGATGGTAATAATTCACCATCATGAATCATGGTTTGTATCTTCCATAGATCAAAAGGTCCTTTTTGCTGATTGTCTATTGCTACAAAATACTTCTTTGAATTTACTGGAGGAGGAGTAGTTTGATTTAGTCCTGAAAAAGCATTTCCCATCATTCCGGCAATATTTTGACCAACTACACCACCCATAGCCATACCGGTCATTACAGCAGCTGGATTAAAGCCTATACCACCTCCTGAACCATTTTCTCCAAGATTAATATTCCCCGCACCATTAGAATTCATCTGTCCTAAGGCATTAGCTCCTGCAACGCCGACTTCGGTTTGTTTCTCTGTCTGATAAGCTACAAGATTTTCAGAACGAATCTTCATCTGTTGCTCATACCTTGAAATTTCTCGTTGAATCTCTAGTGATTCTTCGTAATTTTCCATATCAACTCGTTGTTTATCCTTGATATTTTTAACAACTGCCTCATTTCTAGCTATTTCAGCCTTTGCAGTCAAATCTTTAGTCACAGACATGAGTTGAACATAATTCTCACTTGTCTTATCAACCTCAATATCACTGATGTCTAGTGAAACAACATCAACACCAAACTTTTCATGCAAAAGGGGTATTACCTCTTGTCCAATTCGCTCGTTAATTTCGCGAATTTTCTTTTCTATCTGAATGACTGGAATCTCATATTCGACAGGGATATTTGCAACAACACCTTTTGCACGTCTTGTCACAGCATCTCGGATTTGTTTTTGAAAAGATTGCAAATCAAATTCTATCAATCTGTGCAAAGAAATAAAGGAATGATAGTCCGATATATTGAAAGTTAAAGTTCCTCTTACTGCAACCGGAACACTATAGTCATCAAATCGAGGATCAAATATATCAAAAAAAGGAACAGCGAAATCAACTTGAATAATCTTAGCAAGATTAATGAAATATACCTCAGCCTGAAACGGTGTGTTTCCATCATAAGCTAATCCAATAATAGTTGATAAAACTGGGAGATTAGCAGTAAGTAATATCTTGTCAAATGGGCCTTCAACAAAATCTTGCATTGTACCATCTTTCTGATGATATACAAACACTGCAACCTCTCCTGCCTTAACACGCAAAGAAGAACCCATTCTTATTGCATTACTTCTGTTCTTGTCTTTATGATTCTCGCTAGGATGCCATTTCCAAATTAAGTAAGAAGGTTCATCACATCTTATAACATCCGCTAAAGAACCACTTTCTTTAATTTTTTTGATAATACCCATGATAATTCTCTCCTTTTCAATCCATCGATTTTCTTATACATTCATCTAGCTGTTCGATTATTAACAGAAATATTTCTTTTTTGCATTTATGACTCACAATCATGCCATCATCAAGCTTCATTCCATATCTGTTACAAAAGCCATTTGTTATCTCCACGCCCTAAAAAACTAACTTTCGTTATCTATTAACTTCTCAATCTCCTCTACATAATCTTCTCGAATATCATCCCATTCTTCTTCATAATCTTTTTTATCAGGTCCTGCATATCTAAGTCTTTTGGCTTTTCTCATTGCTGATGAATATTCTCCATCAGCAATATCATCATCTATTTCTTTTGATAGTTCCTCTAATCTATCAAGTTCAACCTTAATTTTTCTATGATTCATTATTTCATCAAATATCGCAAATCCTGCACAAACAGAGATGAGAAAAAATATACCACACATTAAAACACCAAAAATTATTAACGCTTCTTTTTTGCTTTTTCTAATCCCATCTTCATCTTTCATGATCTCGCTCTTCTTAGCCAAGTAGATCCGTTCAATCTCATCAAATAACAAATCATCTCCAAAAGATATTTGGGCTTTCATATATGCCTGATCCATTTTAGAAATCCATGCATCTCTAACTACATTCTCATTGTTATCTAAAGTTTTCTTTGATATATTGGCTGAGGCCATTATCATAAATTCCAAGATTCCCTCTTTGGTATTTGGTATATGATAATTTGTAATTACTTCGGCTTTTGATTCCAAATTCCTTTTGCGTGCCAATTCATTTGGATTCTCCTGAAGACCAAAAGCTGAAGAAAACGTCTCAAACTTAGATAGTTCCCTTGGCACATAATTAATCTTGTTTATTTTTTTCGATAATTCCGAAACATTTTGGGCTATTTCTTCTTCTCTGATTTCGTATCCGCAACAGCCACAAGCAATTTCGAATCCTTTAAGTATATTTCCGCATCTAGGACATTTATGAATAACACCGTCATAAACTTCTTCACGTTTTTTCATAACAATTGAAGTTGCAGCATCCGGTTTATAGCCACACGCACAGCAGATTGATATATCATCAAGATTAAGAGCTCCGCATTTAATACAATAAGACATCTTCAACCCCTATCTCGAGTTACTACTCATTGCAACCATTCCACACAATCAAAAGTCTATGATTAAATAATAATATCTCTAATATCGAATTGTCTATTTTCAGCCACTATTGTTTACTCAAATTTAACAGATATTTTTGACATTTAACACATCAAAAACCTCAATCGAGAAATAACTAATTTTATATTTTCCTGAACCAATCTCATAAAGTAAGTGAAATGGGAGTTTTCTGGTACATGCATTTTATTACTCTTTCATCTAAGAACTATGTATAGGAGAAATGTTATGAAAGTCTCTAGCAGCGAAGTCACAAAAGTAATTAATCACTGGCTCACAGAAAAGGAACTCAGCACACTGAGTTTTATCAGCCTTACCAATATGAGTGACTGCTTGCAGGACTGGCTGACAAAAAACAACTCAAAATTTGAATTTACAGACACAGAAAGAAGATGGATCGAAAAGGAAATCATGATCCCAATCAAAATAGCTGAAAACCACATTGCCAATGAGTTTTCGGAAGAGATATTATTCTCTCTTAAAAGTACAATCAACGGTTTGTTTTCTTCCTTAGAAGACAAATATCTGACTGCATCACATCAACTGAAAGATGATTCAGAATTCCAGAGCAAAGCAAAGTTTGCGCATGAAATGAAACAATCTAGTTTGACATCGGATGAAATTATAAATGAGACAATTGATTCATTTATAGAATTTCAATCAAATACATTAAAGAAGGAAATCCTTTTTTGTGTTTCCGCCTACTACATCGAAAAGCAGCTTAGCCAAACCAATCCATCTCAGGTATTCAGTGACATTAAAAGCAGGATTGCAAACAACCTCAATTGGTATATCAGACATTATCTTGAAGACATCTTAGTCACCTATTTATATAATAAAAGCTCATTGTTTCTAAGCTCGTTCAATATGGAAGCATTTTGGGGTTTTCCAGCACATCTCGCGATGTCCAGTATAAGCACACATATATTCCGATTCCAAGATAAGATTAATGATAAAATCCAAGAAATCCTTGAGTCTACTTCAACACTTCATATATGGGAAGACGACGATCATACTATTGCTCTTAAACTTCACGATTTCATCATTTCAAACGGATTTACAGAGGCTTTTTTAAACTCAATTATTGAAAAAGATTTCATTCTAGAAGATTATTTCAAAAACAACAGCGTACTTCTTTCAGCATTTAATGAATGGCTAGATATATTCATCAAACAAGCAGAAATATCAAAAGAAAACTCAACTAACAAACTGACAGATTCAGTAAAGCAATTGGCTGTGGTCTATATGATAATAATGGTTTTTCCAAATGATGATGACATCACATTATATTCAAAACAATGAAGAATCCCATGTGTGCAATAGTTCATTGGAACGGATATACTATTGAAATCAGAGTTAATGAGAACAACGAAATGGGGATCATCCATCCAGATAACATTTGTAATGATTAGATCCGTCAGGTTTCAACGCAACTTCCATTATTCCGTTTTCCTTATTCAACCCAAATCTTTTCACAAGCAGATTGATCAATTCATCTAAGCAAATGTTTGGATTAGCGTAGATGACAGCCTTGCCGCGCTTGATCTCAACCCTTCCTCGCGGGTAGTAGTTGTATGGTTTGTTGTGTGTGTTCTTGTTAGGCAGACTCTCCCAAAGGAGACGGTGATTATAGTTATCGACATTTTTGGAATTAAGATCCAACTTCTCCGGCTCGATCACCTCGCCCATAGAAGTTACTGGAATGCGGAACATCAGCTGTTCCGCATTCCAGTCATCAATATCTGTTATCCAGAATATACCCTTATACAACTCATTCATTTGTTCCATCTTCACTTTTATTCATTTCAACAAAGGCAACTTGTTTCCCATGATTCTTCGCATAATCTATAGTGAATTCTGTACCGCGTTCGCTTCCGTTAAAAACTATTATTTCTTTAGCCTCGATCTATATCTCTTTATCCGTACTGTACACTCCAGTATTTCTACATCTTTACGTTGACTGATCAAGTAACTGAGAAGTATTCGCTCCAGCATAGTACTGTTAACTGCTTCCGCGTACCTCTTTTCACAGCTGTCTTCCGACTTCTTTTCAGTTACTAATCTTACATACATCGGATGATAATAGTTCAGACATTCACGGCTATCATGCTGCATCCTACACAGTAGTCTCTTAACCGGTCTGTCAATGAATCTGGTTTTACCCCTCTCCCTGATCTCTATCTGACAATAGTATTTTTCATTAGAAAAGACCAAGCTTCGAGTTCCGATAATACCACTGCCGGTAACTCTCAGATCCTTATAATCCATCCCGCGTCTGAGAAGCAAAGGGAAAGCTGACCAAAATACCGGCAAGATGATAAACAACCACATTCACTTGTTTCCTTTCTATTATCTTTCATGGTGTTCCGCCATGAGTATACACATGAGAATGTATCAATTTAGGTACATTACCTGTAACGCCCCAGATCATAGAATCACAAAGCTGTAGCTAGTTCTTTGTTCAATTCCTCATAGAACAAAAAGTTCAGGAGAATGTTGCCTTAATTACACCGAAAAACGGCTTATGTTATTTGATAACATTCGTTTAGGGATGGTGATAGATATGAAAAAGATATTGAATGTCATTGTTGTTATAACAATGATCCTGTCTGTTCTCGTTTCCACTGGATGTGATGAAGATTCGAAGATCACTAAAGAACAGGAACAATGGATCGAACAATTTTGTGAGTGGTATCCGGATGATGAGTTTACTTATGAGGGACATGCCAAGGAACTGCTTGGTGCGATCGACGAGAATACCATAGTGGTTAAGTCGGAAAAGTTTGGGGAGTTCGCGGTTTTCGAAAGAGACGGGGAGCTTAACAGCGTCTATCCTTATCTGCGTCATAATGAAGCTATCGAAAAGCATTACGCGGATGAGGTTGAGAGCTTTTTCGAGTGTGATGATATTAAAGTATATTACCCTGACAGATTGCGTGAGGTGCCGAGCGAGGCGTTAAGTGACGAGGAGTTCATCGAGCAATACACAGGGAATTATTTCACGGTTACCCTTTACTATGATGATGCGGAATATCCGTCACAGGACGAGATCGTGAAAGCGACCCTAAGGTTGGTAGATCACATTGGAGGCTGTGAGATCAATATCAGGTTCAGCGATCCGGAGACTGCGACTGAGGATCATCCTTATGATCATGAATATATGGTCAAATGCGATAATGACGGTCATATACGCTGTTTAAACCATTGGCTGCAGGGACAGGCAACGGATCCGGAAGAGATTATAAAGGACGAAGATCTGGCGGACGCTCTGGAAGTGTATGCTACGTAATTGATCTTTATTCCTTCAGCGTGAAATAACCCGGCTGCTCCTCACCCTGATCGACGCGGGCGAATTCGATGTCATAACCAACGTAGGAGTATGGCGTGCCTTCGCCTCCGACTAAAGAATCGCAGTGAATGAACATCTCGGTACTCTCTTCTTCTTTCAATTTTTCCTTTGTCATGCTGATAGTCCACTTATCACTGACATATATTGTTTCTAGAAGGCTGCAGTCTTCAAACATATACCAGAAATTGTCTGAACTTGAGACGTCAAAGGATGAGAGATCGAGTACTTCAAGGGAGGTACTCTTGAACATTTCACTCATGCTGCGTACATGCGAAGTGTTAAAGTTCGAGATATCAAGTTCGCTAAGAGACTTGCATTCATTGAACATGTCACACATGTTCTTGACATTGGATGTATCAAAATGCGACAGATCAAGTGCTTTCAATTTTCGGCATTCGTAAAACATACTTTCCATGGTCGTAACTTTCGAAGTATCGATCCAAGACAGATCAAGTGATGAAAGTCTTATGCAATCTTTGAACATGCGATCCATGGTTGTCACTTTGGATGTATCGATGCCTGAAATATCTATCGAAGTAAGAGTATTGCAATCCTCGAACATACCGCTCATACTTTCGATCCCGGAAGTATCGGCCCTCGAAAGATCGATGGACTCAAGATTTGGAAGATACCTGTCAATGTCCTTGAACATTCCGTATCTTCTGCAGCGCAGGCTGCAATCTTTCGTTGCGACCAGATGCCTGATCTCTTTTGTGTGCCTCACAGGAGAAATAAAACTGTCTGCTATCTCGCCGCTTATGTAAAGAGTGCCCGTCTTGGAATCAAGCTTATACCAGTAGTTCGTCTTTATCCACTGGATCAGGATGGCCAGCAGTATCGCCATGACCAATACCGCACTTAAGATCTTTCGAAGTGTCTCTGTACTAATGCGCTTCATATCGCGTCCCCCTCATATTGTTTTCGAAAAGAATCATCGTCTATGGCTTAATGATATTTAGATACATATAGCAGGACTATCGATATGGAACAGATTGCACGGATAGAGGGATAGGTTGCAGGTATTGACATTAGTTCGGTACCGAACTATAATGCAATTAATTCGGAACCGAACTATCGTAGAAAGGATGATGATACATGGTTAGAAATATTGATCTGTTCAGGAAGATGATGAGATCATCGAAGGAACTTCGGATGCTCGCAGGGCCGAGGCACAAGATGCCGCCGTCTCCGCCGATGTTCGGACATCACGGCAGGCTGCCTATGCCTCCTATGCCTCCTGTTCCACCTATGCCGCCGTTCGGCCCTAAGGGACCGGGTATGAACCGTGAGCATATGCTCGTTATCATAAGCGAATACCCTGACGGCATAAGGCAGAAGGAACTCGCTGAGAAGGCAGGCATCAACGCTTCCTCGACTTCGGAAGTTGTGACGAAACTGGAAGACGACGGATACC
>JAGCGE010000374.1 GCA_017649745.1 Clostridiales bacterium
AGTAACTTCCTCAGGTCGCTCGTCGATAAGAAGAACGAAGAGCTTACAATCAGGGTTGGTATTGGTAATAGCATTAGCGATCTTCTGGAGAAGGATAGTCTTACCTGCCTTTGGAGGAGAAGCTACCATACCTCTCTGGCCTTTACCTATAGGCGAGAAAAGATCGATGATCCTTGTTGAGATATCGTTGATCTTTGAATTTCCGAAAGTAGTCTCGAGTCTGAGCTTCTCATTCGGATAGACAGCTGTCAATGTTTCAAATCTCTTACGCTTACGAATGATATCAAGATCCGTATCCTCATTTAATTCGATACCGTTAACTGATAAGACTCTCTTAAGCGGAGCATATTTATCTTTACCTCTCGGAGCAACGGCAAGACCTTTGATATAGTCACCTCTTCTAAGTCCGAGCTTTCTTATAAGCTGGCCTTGAACGAAGGCATCTTCTTCACCCGGAAGATAATTATTCCTGTGGATGAATCCGTTAAAGTCACCCTTATCGCCGCTTCCGATGGAAAGAACACCCTCAACATCAATATACTGCGGTTCTTCAGGCTTAGGAGCTTCTGCTTCAGAAGCAGACTGATCCTCAGCAGGTATCTCAGTAGATTCGATCTCAGTTACAACAACTTTACCGTCATCAGAGGAAGGTCCGAAAGAAAGAGTTCTCTTCTTTCCCTTACCCTTACGGTTATTGCTCTTTGTTGCTTCTTTAGGTTGTTCTTTGGATTCTTCTTTAGGCTCTGTTGAAGGTTCTTCTGCCTTCTCAGCCATTTCTTCTAACGGAAGTTTCTCTTCCTTCTTTTTCTTACCGCCACGCTTCTTAGGAGTTTCTGCCTTCGGCGTTTCTTCAGCAGGAGTCTCATCCTTTGGCTCTTCAACCTTAGTCTCTTCTTCCTTCTTAGCTGAAGTTTTCTTTGAAGTTGTCTTTCTCTTGGAAGTCTTCTTCTCTTCCTTCACGTCCTCAACTTTTTGAGTAGTCTCTTCCTTTACTTCTTCAACAGGTTTATCTTCCTTCTTGCCAGAAGTCTTGGAAGCACGTGTCTTCTTTGTCTTTGGGGCGGATTTCTCTTCTTCTGAAGCGCTTACCTTATCTTCCTTAGGTTCCTCAGTCTTCTTCGTCTTCTTAGTTGTAGACTTAGTAGCTGTTTCTTTCTTGGCTGAAGTCTTCCTTGCAGGCTTCTTAGCTGCCTTAGGTTCTTCTTCAGTTGCAATAAGAGAGATAAGTTGATCAGGATTCATAGTTACCGCTTTTTCTCTGTCGACCAGATTAAAAGCTACAGCAATCTCGATCAGATCTTCAAAAGATTTCTGCTCTAAAGCTTCTCTTTCTGTCATAAAAATTCCTTAATCATAGAATAGATGTGTATACAAGTCTTAAATTGTCTGGGAAATTTAAAAGTCGTATTAACTTGCAAGAATTCTATCACTAATAGAAAATTTGTGCAACAATTTATATGCCCGATCCAGTCATTATCTTATTATTTCTTACGCTCCCAAATATTCTTGTCGAGCTTTATGATCGAATCGTAAAGTGCATTCAGTTCCGGAACTTTTTCTGAGAGGATATCATTACTCTTCTTTGACGGTTCCCCGTTATCCAGAAGCTCTTTGTTCTTCTTTCCGTCTTTTACAAGTGTTTGGATCGTCTGTCCCAGTTTGATACCGAAAGTTGCTGCCACGATCACTGATACTTCGATCAATATGATCATCATGCTTACAGAGTCATCTGCATCACCTGTATTCAAAACGACTAAACTAAAGACTAAAAGGCACAGTGATACGAGAGTGATAATAGTATAACTCATTACTTTCCTGGTATTATTCTTCCTGCTAATCTGATAATTGTCCGAGAAGATCTCATCATCATGAACCTTGTCATAGACCTTTGAAAACTCATCGAGCTTATAGAGAAATTCCTTGATCTGAGAGAAATACTCTTTATTATCTCCATTTGCCTTATTGATATAATCGTCAAACTTCGTTACGTGGAGCCTGTCCATCATATCGGATCCTCTTACCTTACCTGTATCTTTAACATCTTTGATCCCTTTCTTGAAGATACCGGTACTCTTAATATGAAGGTCACAGAAAAGATTGCCTCTTAATGCAGCAGCGCTTGAAGGATCTTTCTGAAGGACCATATCGAAAAGTTTCTTAGCCGAAGGAAAATCTTCGCTATAAAGATTATCGTATGCTTCTACCAGGATATCGTTCTTAAGGAGAAAATCGTAATCAATTTCGACTCCGCAGAAATCACAGAAAAACAATGATCTTTTCTCATCATGCTTAAGGTTACCGCCACAGGACGGACAGATACGCTTGTTCAATAATCTATCATTCAATTCAGTCATAATGTCTCACCTTTGGGCATTAGCCTTTCTGATATGATGATACCATGAATATTATCCTTTAATTCGTTTTTTATTGTCAATATAATGCGATAATTCGCAAACGAAAAAGTCCTTCTTACGAAGGACTTTACTGTTCTGATCATATAGATGTTGATGAATATTACTGATCACCCAAAGCAGCAAACTTATCCATCATGTCGAGGGCCTTACCTGTACCGATTGCTACACAGGAGATAGCATCCTGAGCGATATATACATCAATACCTATCTTTGTAGCGAGCATTCTGTCGAGACCATAGAGAAGTGCTCCTCCATCTGTCATTACGATACCTCTTTGTGAGATATCTGCCATGAGCTCCGGCGGTGTCTTCTCAAGAACTACGTGTACAGCTTCGAAGATAGCAGATACAGGCTCTTCAAGAGCTTCGAGCATCTCAGTGGATGAAACAGTAACTGTAGAAGGAAGACCTGTGATAAGGTTTCTGCCTCGTACATCGAGTGTCAACTCTTCGTCTCTAGGATATGCACAACCGATCTGGATCTTGAGCATCTCAGCTGTCTTGTCACCGATCAAGATATTGTGCTTACGTCTTACGTGCTTGATGATAGCTTCGTCGAACTTATCACCTGCAACTTTCAAGGATGCATCAACAACAGGCTCGCAAAGAGAGATAACGGAGATATCTGTTGTACCGCCTCCGATATCAACGATCATGGAACCGCATGCCTTTGTGATATCGATACCGGCGCCGATAGCAGCTGCGATAGGCTCACGGATAAGGAATACGTCCTTAGCACCTGCGTGACGGCAAGCATTCTCAACAGCCTGCTGCTCAACAGGAGTAATAACCGAAGGAACGCATACAACAATTGTCGGCTTAAAGTATGTAGCTCTGAAACCGCTGCAGACACGACCGATAAAAGCCTTAAGCATAACTTCTGTAGCTCTGAAGTCAGAGATAACGCCCTCACGAAGAGGTCTTATAGCTTCAACTACACCAGGTGTACGACCAAGCATAAGGCTCGCACTCTCACCTACTGCAAGAACCTTACCTGTCTTAGTATTAACTGCAACTACTGATGGTTCCTTAAGAACTACGCCCTTTCCGCGGACATAGATAAGTACACTACTGGTACCAAGATCGATACCAATTTCCATTCCTAAACCCATTAGATCACCTCTACATATATAGAAAACCCCATAAAATCGGAGTATTACTCAAAAATAAACATTTTGATTATACATTAGTGAACCCGAAAATCAAACAACGAAAGCCCGCCCAATGTTTCACTTTTATATTATAAACATAACATTTCATTTTCATTGTGTGAAAACTGGTGTTATAATGGTCTAGTTTATTATTTAAAGAAGAGGTGAAAAAGATGTCATATTCAGTTGAAATTGACCGTAAGTGGCAGAAAAAGTGGGAAGAAACCGAACTTTACAAGTTCGATCCGGACAAGAAGGGCGATAAGCTATACTGCCTAGAAATGTTCTCATATCCTTCAGGAGCCAATCTTCACCTAGGACACTGGTATAACTACTCTTTGACCGATTCATGGTCACGTTTTAAGAGAATGCAGGGATTTAACGTATTCCATCCAATGGGATTCGATGCTTTCGGACTTCCTGCAGAAAACTATGCTATCAAGACAGGTATCCATCCACAGGATTCCACACTTAAGAATATCGCAACAATGGAAAAGCAGCTCAAGGAGATGGGCGCTACTTTCGATTGGAATTATGAGCTTGCTACATGCATGCCTGATTACTACAAGTGGAATCAGTGGCTTTTCACAAAGCTTTATGAGAACAACCTTGCTTATAGAAAGAATGCTCTCGTTAACTGGTGTCCTAAGTGCCAGACAGTTCTTGCAAACGAGCAGGTAATCGACGGTAAGTGCGAGCGTTGTGACAGCGAGATCGAAAGAAAGAACATGACACAGTGGTTCTTCGCTATCACAAAGTATGCTCAGGAACTCCTCGATTGTCTCCCACAGCTCGACTGGCCTGAGAAGACAAAGAAGATCCAGACAAACTGGATCGGAAGATCAGAAGGTTCAGAAGTTTCTTTCTTCTGCGAAAAAGACGGCGAGCAGCTTAAGGATGAGAATGGTGATCCGCTCAAGCTTACAGTATTTACTACTCGAGCTGATACGTTCATGGGTGTTACTTATGTCGTAGTCGCACCTGAGTCAGAGATCTGCACAAAGCTCACAACTGAAGCTCAGAAGGCTGCAGTTGAAGAGTACAAGGCTTTCACAGCTAAAGCTTCCGATATCGACCGTATGTCTACAACACGTGAGAAGACCGGTGTCTTCACAGGTAGTTATGCTATCCACCCATTGAACGGTAAGAAGGTTCCGATCTGGGCTTCTGACTACGTAATCGCAGGTTACGGTACCGGTGTCGTTATGGCAGTTCCTGCTCACGATGAAAGAGACTTCGAGTTCGCTACAAAGTTCGGTCTCGATATCATCCGTGTAGTAGCATCTAAGGAAGGCGCTGAAGACGAGCTTCCATACTGCGAGAAGAAGGGTGTTCTCGTTAACTCCGGAGAGTTCGACGGAATCGAGATGCACAAGGCTATCGATGCTATCGTTAATAAGCTCGCTACAATGGATATGGGCGCTAAGAAAGTCAACTACAGACTTCGTGACTGGCTCATCTCACGTCAGAGATATTGGGGTACACCGATCCCTATGATCCACTGCCCTTCATGCGGAATCGTACCTGTTCCTGAAAAGGATCTTCCGGTACTTCTCCCTTATGATGTTGAGTTCAAGCCTGACGGAGAAAGCCCACTTGCTAAGTGCGACAGTTTCATGAACTGCAAGTGCCCTAAGTGCGGTGGCGATGCTAAGCGTGATCCTGACACAATGGATACTTTCGTTGACTCATCATGGTATGAGCTCCGTTATCCTGATAACAAGAATTCAGACGAGATCTTCAATAAGGATCTCATCAACAAAATGTGCCCTGTTGATAAGTATGTCGGTGGTCCTGAGCATGCAGCTATGCACCTTCTCTATTCGAGATTCATCTGTAAGGCTATGCGTGACATGGGTCTCCTTAACTTCGACGAGCCATTCAAGAGCCTCGTTCACCAGGGTATCATCCTTGGACCTGACGGTAACAGAATGAGTAAGTCCAGAGGTAATACAGTTGCTCCTGACGAATATGTTGCTAAGTATGGTTCTGACGTATTCAGAACATATCTCGCATTCGGTTTCGCTTATACAGAGGGCGGCCCATGGAGTGATACAGGTCTTCAGGCTATCGTTAAGTTCGTTAACCGTGTTGAGCGTCTTGCTGATGATATCAAGGACATCAAGGATTCCTACGATCCTTCTTCCCTCTCTAAGGATGACAAGGATCTTAACTACGTTCTTAACTACACGATCAAGGCTGTAACTGCAGATACTGACAGATTCCAGTTCAATACATCTATCGCTCGTATGATGGAGCTCATCAATGCAGTATCCAAGTATCAGCAGAGCGGTAATGTCAACAAGGGATTCTTACGTCATACAGTTGAGACTTTGTTGCTCCTCTACGCTCCATATGCTCCTCACTTCACTGAAGAGCAGTGGGAGAAGATCGGTAACGGTTACTCCATCTTCAATCAGGAGTGGCCGGCATTCGATGAGTCTGCACTCGTTAAGGATTCTATCGAGATCGCTGTTCAGGTTAACGGTAAGATCGTATTCAAGCTCGATGTTCCTTCTGAAGCAGATCAGGCTGCTGTCGAAGAACTCGTTAAGGCTGATGAGCGTCTTGCTGAAGCTCTTGCCGGTAGAAATATCGTTAAGTTCATCTATGTTAAGGGAAGACTTGCAAACATCGTTGCTAAGTAAGATCAAAACGCATTATAGAGCATCACTTCTTCAGAAGTGGTGCTCTTTTTTGTTTTCGAAAACAATAGTAAAATAAGAAAAAATGCAAGGAAGATATGTCATGAAAAATACTGATTCAGATCTGATCAAGAAATCTGTACCGATCTCAGAGTTGAAGTTCGATCCGATCAAGGACGACGACAAGGCTTTGGTCAGGACCGTTCGAAAAAATCATATAACTTCCAACATCGGATATCTGGTAATTCTTTTTATCATGTTCGCGCTGTGCGGATGGTTCCTCATAAGATCGATCATCTACCCTGCTTCTACGCTTATCATCCATATCGGATCTCTGTTGGGACTTTTTATCGGAACAGCGATCCCCGGATATTTTATCTACGGAATCCTCAGAGGTTATCGTGGAATAAGGAAAGGAATTATCCTCTCAGTTTCAAGACTTCAGGAAGAGAAAGACAACAGGAACAAGACATATCAATATGTAGCTGACATATATATGGAAGACATCGACAGATCTCTTATAAGTTACCCGATCACTCAGGATGTATATCAAGAGATCAAGCCTGGTGACGGCGTTGTTCTTCTTAAGGCACAAAAGTCTGTGGTCATCCTTCCTGATCCTCAGAGAGTCGGCGCTGTCGATGTTAAGGATGTGAAATCCAGCGTAAGCAGTAATGTATCTTATCGCGATAAAAAATGTTAGTTAACCATTTATGATTTATTGGTTGACTAGCATTAAAACTGGTGGTATCTTCATATCCGGAGGTCGAACATGAGCACCAAAGAAGAATTGCTTAACCTTTTCGAGCAGAACAAAGGAATATATCTTTCGGGTGAAGAGATAGCAGATAGTCTGGATATCTCCAGGACAGCCGTATGGAAAGCCGTTAACAGTTTAAGAAACGACGGCTATGATATCGATGCCCAGAAGACAAAAGGCTATTGCCTGTCACCGATGACTGATATCGTATCTGCTCAAGGAGTTAACAAGTATCTTCGTGCCAGTCTTGATGTTGAAGTCTATGATGAAGTTGTGTCGACTAATACGATGCTTCGAGAGAGAGCTTTAAACGGCGCTAAAGAAGGTCTCGTTATCATAGCTAATTCACAGACAGGTGGCAAAGGAAGATTAGGACGTAAATTCTTCTCACCGCTCGACACAGGTGTATATATCAGCATCCTCCTGAGACCTGAGAATATCGAACCGCAGAAGGCTTTGAAGATGACTACGATCGCAGCTGTCGCTGCCTGCAGATCTATCGAAGGCGTTACTGACAGGAAAGCTCAGATCAAGTGGGTTAATGATATATTCATGGACGGACTTAAGGTAGCGGGCATTCTTACTGAAGCATCGATATCTATGGAGACAGGAAATCTGGAGCACGCGATAGTCGGCATCGGCTTTAATGTATATGAACCTGACGGTGGATTCCCTGAAGAACTCAAGACGATCGCAGGATCGATCCTCAAGGAGAAGATGCCTGATGCAAAGAACAGGATCGCGGCAGAATTCCTGAATGTTTTCAAGGAGATCTACGACGATCTGGATGCTTCCACCTACTATGAAGAGTATAAGGAAAGATGCTTTGTCATAGGCAAGGATGTCAACGTCATCACACCTGTTTCAACAAAGAGAGCTAAGGTTCTCGATGTAACCTCCGATTGTGCTCTGGACGTCATCTACGAAGACGGAACCAGGAGCTTACTATCAACGGGAGAAGTCAGCATCAGAACATGAACAAAACATATAAGATGATCTTGTGCGCACTTTTCGCGGCACTTGCTGCTATCGGTGCGTTCATTAAGATACCAACACCACTTGTACCAATCACACTTCAATTATTGTTTACGTTAATGGCAGGTATAATCCTCGGTAGTAAACTGGGAGCTATATCAGTCGGATCATATGTACTTATCGGTCTTCTCGGAATACCTGTATTCACAGGCGGAGGCGGACCTTCCTATGTCCTTCAGACAAGCTTCGGTTATATCCTCGGATTCGTTCTGGGTGCATTCGTAGCAGGTCTTATCGCCGAAAAAGGAAAGCCTACATTTGTAAGATTTCTTATCGCGAGTCTCGCGGGATTATTAGCTGTGTATATGATCGGAGTTCCGTATTGCTACTTCATAAGTAAGCTCTATCTGAAAAAAGAAGTCGCTGTCGGAGCACTCGTATTAAACGGATTCCTCATATTCCTTCCTGGTGACATCCTTAAGTGTGTGATCTGCGCTTTCCTTGGTAAAAGGCTTGTTCCTATAGTAAGAAAAAGGTTAGCCAAGAAAACGGCTAACCCTGCTTGATCTTATTTACTTCTCTTCCTCTCATTAAGGAATCTCTGAACGGGAGTCGAGGTGTAGATTATAAGTCCGACCGGTATCGCAAACCAGACAACGAGCATTACGTTTTCCGATGCACCGAGTTTCTCAAGAGCGAAGCTTATTCCGACAAACAGAACACCTGCTGCAACTATTATAAGATTCCTCTTAAGTGAGCCCGGAGTCCTGTCGAAAATAAGATCGATCACGATATAAAGAACTACTGCTATACCGACAAAAACAGCTGTTCTCGTGAATCCTGAAAGATTAGTAAAGAACTCAACATTCTTAGTCGCATACCAGAATGCGAGGAACACAGCTATCATTACGATGCCCTTGATACTCTTTCCCATAAAGCGCCTCCTTTATGTTCTTCGAAAACCCATCATAGTCGAAGTAGCGATAAGCTTACCATTCTCATCTGTAACTTTAACTTCGAAAGTCGCGATGGTCTTACCGCTCTTTACAACGGAAGATTCTGCATAGAGATACTTACCTCTTGCAGGTGCATTGAATATGATATTGGAACTCAATGTACAAGTATCGAAATTATCGACATTCGCAGCCAATGCAAAAGTGAAATCAGCTATGGTATAGATGCAACCGCCCATAACAGAATCATTTGCATTAAGATGCTTCGGAAGGACTTCGAGCATAGTCTTAGCATAATCCTTCCTCGTCTCTAAGATCTTTATTCCTGTTGTCTGTGTGGCATATCTATCCTTACTGAAATATTCGATAACTTCTTCAGTCGTCATCTTCTCTTCTCCTCTTTAATAACACACTTCGCATTCGGATCATCGATGATCAATGAATCTGCATAAGGAAGGGTGATATGACCTGAGGTCGGATTCTTGATGCTGATGATCGGATTTCTGATCGAAGCTTCGACTTCAGACTTCTCGAAAGAGAGATCACAATCTATCATCTCACAGTTGATAAGCTTAAGTCCTTTGCAATAACACAGAGGCTGCGTTCCGATGATAGTACAGTTATCAAAAGTAACATTCTCGCAGTACCAGGCAAGATATTCACCCTTGATCTTACAGTTACGTACGATGACATTCTTAGCGTGCCAGAAAGCATCTTTAGTATCGAATGTACAATCAGTGAAAAGCGCATTCTCGATATACTGGAATGAATACTTACCCTTAAGAGCAAATCTGTTCATCTTGATGTTCTTGGTGTTCATCATGAAATACTCGCCCTCGGCAGAAACATCTTCAACGATCACGTCTTTATTGTTCCAACCAAACTCAGTCGAGATTATATCGCTGTCCTCTATCTTGACCTGATTACATTCACGCAGTGTCTTTATTCCATGAAGCTTACAATGGTTGATTATAACTTCACGAGAATACCAGAGCGGAGCTCTGCAATTCTCCGTCATCTCACTGTTCTCGACTATTACTCTCGTATCATGCCAAAGAGGATACCTAAGGTCGAAATAACAACCGTCGACCTTAACATTTGAAGATTCCTTAAGCGCACTCTCACCATCCTGCGGACCTTCAAATCTGCAATCTCTCACTTCGATATCATTACTGCCGTACAAAGCTCTCTCTTCGTCCAGCGTCTTCCCTATTATCTCTCTCATATATTACCAATCACTGTCCCAATCGCCGGAATCATAATCATATGAATCATATGAATCATCCCAACTATTGTCGTTGTCTCCACTCCAATCATCATCAGAATCCCAATCAGATTTCCAGTCGTCAGAGAAATCATCCTCCGGGAATACCTCAGCATCATAATCACTGTCATATCCCTTACCGAGGTAATCATCATCTTCTATATAGCTTGACATGTTATCGGCACGATCCCATGAATCAAGTTCATCGTCATACATATACCAGTATGAACCGTGCCTATAATATGTATTGCCATCATATTCATAATAACCGTTACGGCTGTTATCTTTGATCAAAGCAAAGATCATTGAAAAAACAACGATTCCAACGATTATCAAAGCAACGACCGACGAAGCGCTGCCCTTCTTTTTAGAAGGCTGTCTGTTATAGTAAGGATTATTCGGAGATCTGTACTGCTTATTCTTCGATGCAGCCTCACGAGCATCCATAACAAGATCCTTTATCTTAGTATAGATCTCATTAACAGCGTAAGCCTCATCAGTACCTTCATATCTTACGGCACGCTCACCGCTGGCCTTATTCTTATATACAACAAAGTGTCCTGTGCTCTGATCCTTATAGATACCGAAAGCCTTAGGAGCTTTATAATCTTCACCGAGATGAACATGCATCTTCTCCAAAGGAAGCTTATTATTGACACAATATGCCTTAAGTTCTTCGATCGTCTTAGGAGTATCTGAAGCAGTTCTTACAAAATGAGTATTGACCGCGCCACAGTTAGGACACTGTTCATCAGTAGATTCAATAAAGCTACCGCAATAATCACAATTAACCTTCATAAGACACACCCTCGTCTTTTTGATAAAAGAATTATAACAAAATCGTGTTAGAAAAACAAAAATAAATCATCCCATACTAATCCAAAAGAATCAGCACCCTGAAAACGAAGAAGCGGTTCTTTCGAACCGCTCCCGTTGTTTATCTTGTTATCGCATAACTAGCGCAGATCTCAGTGAACTCCTGTGACTGAACAAAACTGTTAAATACCTGATCTTTTGTCATACCATTGTTCATGTTATTTAGCCAGTAGTTAAGTCCCTCATCATCAGGATTTCTTCCCATGAATGTCTTATACATTCTCGTGATGAGTTCCTTGTTGTCAAAGCCGTGATCATTGAATTCCTGACAGTAGAAGAACTCGTGAGCTGCCTGGGAACCTGTAAGTTCCTGGTTGGTTAATCCTAAGCTCCAATACTTAAGTCCGCCTTCTTCTGGCTCACGACCTAAGCACTCTGTGTAGAGTCTTGTAGCAAATGCTGTAGCATTCTTTGATGCATTAGTTGCCTTAGCTGTTGGAGCTCCGCTCTTAACACCGTAGTCAGCGCAAATATTGCACCATTCAGGTGAATTAATGAAGCCTTCAACGACTGTATCCTTACCTACTGACTTTAGACTGTTCATCCAGAAGTTGAAGCCATCCGGATCGTCAGCTGCATTACGATCGAAGAATGTTGAATAAAGAACCTTCAAGAATTCTTCATCACTTAATCCTCTCTCTTTAAATTCCTGAGATGTTAAGAAGAAACGAGCGCAATCTGCACCTGTGAGTGTTCCGTTACCAACTAACTTACACCAATAATCTTTACCATCTTTTTCGGAAGCACGACCAAGAGCAACTACATAGAGACGCTCAACGAAACCTTCAAAGCCTCCACCTGTTTGTTTTACTTCTACCCACTTAGCATAAAGTGTGATATCAGTCGTTACAGTTGAAGCAAAATCATATGCCTTTGTGCATGCAGAATCTGTATACCAACCACCAAAAGAATATCCCGATGCTGTCGGATCAGATGGTTTAGTTGCCTTGTTTCCATAGACAACAGTCTGAGTAGCAGGCGCAGTACCTTTTCCATTTGAATTGAATGTAACGTTAAAGGTCTTAGAAGGAACTGCAAGTTCTACAGGTGTACTTGCATAATCAGTCGCCTTATCGCTGTTAATATCTTCTGCAATAAGATATACATGGTATTTTGATCCCCAATCAGCAGCATTTAGGCCAATCGAAGAAAGATCAAAAGAACCATTGAAAGCACCATAGAACTTTATATTTGAACCACTTGCGTTCCACGCTTTGTCAGTGATCAAGAGTGAAACCTGATCTGCATTACCTGTTGCAGCGCATGAAAGTTTTGTTCCGTTCAAATAAGAAGAATTTACTTTAACAGAAAGATTATTATCAAGTATTGTGAGTTTATAGGAAGCACCTACTTTGCCCATGGTTCCATCGATAGCAGTCGAAAACAGAATTTTACTGAGATCAACGTTTAAAGCTGGGGCCACGCCTATATTGGTTTCTGGAACACTGTAATTAGCAAAGAGATTACCGTCATACCATATTCCGCTAGCACGGCTCCAATCATTTGCATTTGCAGAGCGTATCCACCAATATGTATCAGCGCTGTTTTTTATTCTGGTATTACATTCTTCATCGGAATTATCATAGCCATATTGAATATTTGACAAGTCTTCTGCATCGAGTACAAAGATCTTTTCTCCTTCAAGGGCAACGTAACTACGAAATACGTTTTTTGTCCAATTGGTAACCTGACCGGCTCCGACTCCTTCAACAAGGGAATGACCATTTTTATAACTTTTGGCAATCGCGCCTTGTTCTTGTGATGTAAACGATCCACCTGTCAGAAAAGTTCCATTGAGATATTGTTTAAGCTCACTGGTCGACCATCTATTGTTATTTCCAAATGTCTTACTAAATAGTATCGTATCACTGTCTAGGAACATTGACGAAACGCCAAATTCAGTTGTGTTGGGTGCCAATACACGGAACTTGATAGGAGTTCCTCCATTATTCCCATAGTACACATAACTTCCCGACCAATATGACGCTATATTTTTCGGTGCTACCGGTGCAGTTATCTTCGATGTGCCAAAACATGTATTGCTTTCGTTCTTAGCAACAGATGCAAGCACTGCATCATTGCCGCCGATCTTCGGAATGAACGACATACTCATTGCAGCAACAGCAACAGTTGCTATTATTTGTCTAAATCTCATTCTTTCCCCCTCCTTTTTTACTTATGAATTATCTCATATTATGAATAAGCCTGCAAAAAGAAAACGCCTCTGATCGGTTTTGATTCCGATCAGAGACGTTATCTGTTAAAAGTTCATAATCATCTTGTTATCGCATAACTTGCGCAGATATCAGTGAACTCCTGTGACTGAACAAAGCTGTTGAATACCTGATCTTTGGTCATGCCATTGTTCATGTTACCAAGCCAGTAATTAAGTCCTTCAGTATCAGGTTCTCTTCCCATGAATGTCTTATACATTCTTGTGATGAGTTCCTTGTTGTCAAAGCCGTGATCATTGAATTCCTGACAGTAGAAGAACTCGTGAGCTGCCTGCGAACCTGTAAGTTCAAGGTTAGTAAGTCCAAGGCTCCAATACTTAAGTCCGCCTTCCTCTGGTTCACGACCTAAGCATTCTGTGTAAAGTCTTGTTGCAAATGCTGTAGCATTCTTTGATGCATTAGTTGCCTTAGCTGTTGGAGCTCCGCTCTTAACACCGTAGTCTGCGCAGATGTTACACCACTCAGGAGAATTGATGAATCCTTCTACAACAGTGTCCTTACCTACTGACTTTAAGCTGTTCATCCAGAAGTTAAATCCATCCGGATCATCAGCTGCATTACGATCGAAGAATGTTGAGTAAAGAACCTTCAAGAATTCTTCATCACTTAATCCTCTGTCCTTAAATTCCTGAGATGTTAAGAAGAAACGAGCGCAATCTGCACCAGTAAGAGTTCCGTCACCAACTAATTTACACCAGTAATCTTTACCATCTTTTTCGGAAGCACGACCAAGAGCAACTACATAGAG
>JAGCGE010000375.1 GCA_017649745.1 Clostridiales bacterium
AAGAACAAGGATCGAAGCGATAGCTGAAAGGATGATACCTGCGCAGATAAAATACTGCCAGATATAAAGTGACATTCCCTCATCAAACAAAGCACGGTTACCAGGGTATCCGCCCTTAAAGATATCAAACATGATCTTACAGAACGGAAGAACAAAAAGTGCTCTTATGATCCACATGAACACCTTACTTCCAGTTAATGAAGCGAATGTGATCTTCTTATTAAGTCTTACGGCAATGACCAATGCAAGGATCATTACAAGATACAAAAGGCATACGAGCATAACTGCCATATTAAGATTCGGAACATTAGAGCCTATAAGTTTTCTAAATAGCTTAAGGTAATTGTTCTTCGTATATGTTGGCTGGATCACCATCATCGAAAGATAGCTTAAAAGTGATATGCAAGGAACTGATGTGCAAAGGTATAGCTGCTCTTTTTTTCGAGAGAAGAAATAATCAAAACCGTATACTCCGATAAAAAGAGGAGCCATTGGAAAGAACGACAGATGGAAGCACGCGAAGGTGATGACCGGAACTATCGAGAAGATCTTATTATCTTTCTTAGATGTCACAAGATAGATAAAGAGTATGACGATAAGAGCCGTTATACCTTCAGTAAATGCGGACTTCGAGATCCATATGACGCAAGGCGCAAATCCTGTCATGAACGAAGCAACAAATGACTGTCTCTTACCAAGGCCGAGATTCTGAGCCGTCATGTAAGTAAGGATAATAAGGAGCGCGAAGGACAATCCCATGACGCCCTGCATATTCTCATATCCGAAAACAGCTGCGTATGATGTCAAAAGTGCAGTATAAGTCGGAATTCCGTGAACATATCTGTTAGGAGTGTCTACCTGGTCGAGCTTACCGTCAAGACCTGTAAGATCGTGCAGTTCAGACATGAAGTTCTCTTTCTCTTCTTCTGTCTTAAGCTCGTCATATTCATCAAAGTGGTGATATTTCTTAGTGTCCCCGCTAAGGAACATAAGGACCTGAGTCTGATATCCGCCCTGATCCTGACCTAGTCCATAGTACTCGTTCTTAACGATAGTAAACGGCATTAGGAACACAACAAGAATGACCGGTATCAATGCTTTCTTTATATCGAAATCAGTCTTAGGGATAATGCTGTCCTTATAAGCACATACAATACTGGAGACCACAAGAGAAGCAAGGAGCATAACGATCGCAAGCCTTGTCGGAGTATAGACATTAAGCAGGAAAAGAACATAACTCAAGATAACGTGCCCGCATATAAAGGAAGCACCGCCAACAGCGAGCGATTCGATAATATTATGCTCTTCCATGACCATCATGGCGGCATAAACCGTCAGAACGATCGCCAGAAGCATGAAAATAGAGATAACCATCATGTTTCCTCCCAATCGCTATGCATTATAGCATATTACTCTAATGGTCTCTATTAAAATCTCCGTTATCTTGGCCATCGATTCACAAGTCACAAACTCATAGATGCCATGAAAATTATGACCGCCTGCGCAGATGTTAGGACACAAAAGTCCCTTATACGACAACATGGCACCGTCTGTTCCGCCTCTAACAGGTTCGATCAACGGCTTAACGCCCGTTTTTTCCATCGCCTTTATCACGTAATCCACGATCTCGTATCGCGGCTTTATGATCTCATACATGTTATAGTAAGTATCTTTTATCTCAGCTGTTATGACAGCGCCTTCGTATTGAGCTGATACTTCATTAACTATATCTTCCATCATCTTCTTTTTCTTTTCGAAAAGACCCCTATCGTGATCTCTTATGATATATCTCATGGTTGTCTCTGAAGGATCTCCTTCGACGCTTAAAAGATGGAAGAAACCTTCCCTGTCTTTAGTTGTCTCAGGTCTCATATCAGAGGGGATCTTCGAATCGATAAGAGAAGAAAGCCTTAAGGAATTGATCATTTTTCCGCATGCTTCGCCCGGATGAACATTACGTCCCTTGATCGTTATCTTCGCGGATGCTGCATTAAAGTTCTCGTAGGATACTTCACCTAATCTTCCTCCGTCTACCGTATAAGCAAAGTCCGCGCCAAACTTCTCAATATCGAAGTACTCGGTTCCCTCACCTATCTCTTCGTCAGGCGTGAAAGCGATGCATATATCGCCTCTTTCCATATCCTTATCATTGATGATCGTCTGAGCCATTGTCATTATCTCGGCTATACCTGATTTATCGTCAGATCCGAGAAGCGATGTACCGTCTGTACAGATAAGAGTCTGACCTATGTAATCCTTAAGTTCAGGAAATTCCGAAGGGTCAAGGACACCTACTGGACCACCGTCATAATCAGGAGTGATTATCGGATCATTAACCTTACCCGATGCCTCGGATGAAGTGTCCATATGAGCTATAAAACCTACCTTAGGAAGATCTTCCCTATTGCCTTTGATCTTGGCATAGATATAACAATGATCCTCATCAAAGATCACCTCATCTGCTCCTAAACTATTAAGTTCATCAACCAGGATCTTTGCCAATTCAAACTGAGAAGAAGAACTTGGATGAGTTCCACTGGTCTCAGAAGAAGTAGTATCTATCTTAATATAATTAAGGAACTTTTCAGTTACCGTTTCTTGTAAATTCATTTGTCATCACCTCGCTATACATTATACACAAATACTGCTTGACACATCATACATCGTGTGGCATAGTATTGTGCATAAGGAGGTAATTGCATGGATGTTCAATTAAAGCGTGGCCTTCTTGATATCTGTGTTCTTGCGTCGATAAAGGAAGAAGATTCCTACGGCTATCAGATAATCAAGGATATAAAACCTTATTTGACAATATCCGAATCCACTCTCTACCCTATCCTGAGAAGACTTGAGGAAGCAGGGCATCTCACAGTCAGATCAGTTGAGCATAACGGGCGACTTCGAAAGTATTATCACCTGACTGAAGCAGGTAAAGAGAAACTCGATAACTTCGCTCAGGAGTGGAAAGAACTTATGGATATTTATGAATACGTTACTAGGGAGGCTATTAGAAATGACGAAGAATGAATATCTTGAAAGCATCAGAGAGAAGATCAAAGGTCTTCCGGAAGATAGCATCAAGAATGCAATAGATTTTTATTCGGAAGCGATCGATGACAGGATCGAGGACGGACTGACTGAAGAACAGGCAATCGCAGCAGTTGGCACTCCCGATGAAATAGCAGAGAAGATAATGATGGATTCACCTATCACCAAGCTCATCTCTGCAAAGGCAAAACCTGACCGTGGACTTAAAGGCTGGGAAATAGCACTCTTGATCATCTCATCACCTATATGGCTCACACTGCTGTTTGTTTTGGTAATACTTCTGTTCGCATTACTGATCTGTATCATAGCAGTCATCATCTCACTTGTTGCTGTAGTACTTGCTTTGTTCGTAAGCGGACTAGCGGTCTTTATCTGGTCCATAAAGGAGATGTTCACAGGAAGCTTCTCTTATGGTTTATTCCAGGCAGGTCTGGCTCTCGTAGTTGTAGGTGTATCACTCTTCTTCGTCATTCCTGTTAAGGCAGCGATCGTAGGAATGTGCGAAGGATTCGGAAAACTATTGAAATGGATTAAGAGAAAACTGATCACCAAGAAAAAGAATAAGGAGTAAAAGATATGAAAGCATCAACAAAGATCCTGCTCATCTCTGCAGGTATAATAACAGTATCAGGACTTATAGTTACATTTATCGGAGCAGCACTCGGAGGCGGTATCAAGTCATCTGTAAGTGCCAGCGAAAACTACGAAGAAGCAAAATATGATTTTACGAACAGCGTAAAATATCTCGAGATCAAAGAGGCATCCCATGATATCGAGATCAAGTTATCAGAAGATGATAAGGCACATGTCATATGTTATAACAGCGACAGATATAAGCACGATGTCGAGTTAAACGGCGACACATTAAAGATCTCCGTTCAGACGAAGAAATTCAACGAACCTCAGATCACGTGGAATATCGGTTACGAGATCAATGTCAAAACAACCGTTTTTCTCCCTCAGGGACAGTATGACGAACTTCTTGTAAATGCAAGCAGTGCAAACCTCTCAACAGATCCGTCTCTCGGTTTTAATAAGACGACCGTAACTTTGACAAGCGGTGATGTGATCTATTCCTCACCTGTTTCAGGAAATGCATCATTCACTACATCAAGTGGAAACGTAAGTGTAAGAGATATCTCACCTTCCGATCTGACCATTAGCTGCACAAGCGGAGATGTAAACTGCGAGAATATCAATGCATCCGGCAGGATAACGATCGGCACATCAAGCGGAGAGATCACACTTGAAGATATCATATGTTCTGACCTCAATCTTAAAAGCACTTCAGGCGACGTTGAGGGCAAGGATATCACAACATCCAAAGCCTTGGAATGTGAAGCTTCAAGCGGTAATTTCAAAGTATCTTCCCTTACTTGTGACTCAATAGCTGTTGAAAGAACAAGCGGTGATATCACGATCGACGGACTTACGATCTCTTCTGCAAGCAGTCTCAAGACATCAAGCGGAGAAGTTGAAGTTAATACACTCGTAGATGTGTATGTCGACGGCGATTCATCTTCAGGAGACAGAGATGTAGATTCTTCTAAAACAGGTGTTGACCTTACTATCAATACATCAAGCGGAGATGTCGACGTGACACGCCGATAAGCTATTGACACGTTCCGGATTAGGAATATAATTATCACGTAACAAAACACGGGTGCTCGCGAAAAAGCGGGCTGAGATGAAGGTAGACCTTCGAACCGCACCTGATTTGGATAATGCCAACGTAGGGACGACTGATATTCAAGTTTAACCAAGGAAGTTTCCAAATCAGGAAACTTCCTTTTTGTTTGCTTGAATGGAGGTGACCTGATGGTAAAAGTAAACGGAGAAGAATTAGATATCGGCGGAAAGACAGTAGCCGAATATCTTAAAACAACAACGTACGATCCAAAGTACATCGCTGTCGAGATCAATCAGCAGATCGTTCCGAAATCCACCTATGATTCCCATGTGATCAACGATGGTGATTCGATCGAAGTAGTAAGCTTTGTAGGAGGTGGCTGATGATACCTTCCAAAGAAGAGATGAGGTCTGCCCTTTCCTGTCGTGTCGGAGATGAGATAACAGATACTCTCAACAATTCGACTGTCGCTGTAATGGGACTTGGAGGCCTTGGATCAAACATCTGTATCGCACTTGCAAGAGCAGGTGTCGGACATCTTATAATCGCGGATTTCGACAAGGTTGATCTCACTAATCTCAACAGACAACAGTACAAAGCATCCCAACTTGGAATGAAGAAATCCGAAGCTCTTAAAGAGAATCTTTTGGAGATCGCTCCGTACCTTAAGATCGACTCATACGATGTGAGGATCTCAGAGGAAAACATCAAAGAGATCTGCGGAGATGCAAGCGTTATCTGCGAAGCTTTCGACAAGGCAGAAAACAAGGCAATGCTGGTTAATTTTGTTCTCGAAAACATGCCGGACAAATACATAGTTTCCGCATCGGGGCTCGCAGGATTCGGAAGTCTTAACGAGATAAAGACCAGAAGACTTTCAGATAAGTTCTACCTTTGCGGAGATGGCAAGAGCGATGTAAATGACGGAGTCGGATTAGTGTCGGCAAGAGTCATGGGGTGTGCAGCACACGAAGCTCATATGATATTAAGAATATTAATAGGAGAAGAACATGAGTGACGATAAACTTATAATCGGCGGAAAAGAATTCACTTCCCGTTTCATACTGGGATCCGGAAAGTATTCCATTAAACTTATCGAAGCAGCTGTAAGAGATGCAGGTGCTCAGATGGTAACAGTTGCCGTAAGAAGAGCTAATACAACTGAAAAGGAAAACATCCTCGATTATATTCCTAAAGATGTAACCATAATCCCTAACACGAGCGGTGCAAGAAGCGCCGAAGAAGCAGTCAGGATCGCTAGACTAGCAAGAGAATTGGGATGCGGTGATTTCGTTAAGATCGAGATCATGAAAGATACCAAATATCTTCTTCCTGATAACTATGAAACTATCAAGGCAACTGAGATACTCGCTAACGAAGGCTTTGTTGTAATGCCTTACATGTACCCTGATCTTAATGTAGCAAGAACACTTAAAGATGCAGGAGCAGCAACTATCATGCCTCTCGGAGCGCCGATCGGTTCTAACTGCGGACTCGAAACAAAGAGCTTTATCCAGATCCTCATAGATGAGATCGATCTTCCAATCATAGTTGATGCAGGTATCGGTAAACCTTCTCAGGCATGTGAAGCAATGGAGATGGGTGCAGCTGCTATTATGGCCAATACCGCACTTGCAACTGCAGGCGATCTTACGATGATGGCATCAGCATTTAAAGATGCAATAAACGCAGGTCGTAAAGCTTATCTTTCAGGTCTTGGACGAGTACTTACAAGAGGTGCGAGTGCATCTGATCCATTGACAGGATTTCTAAGGGATTAAGAGGCGCAAAGTGGACAACAATTATTTCATTGATTCCGAATATCTGTCTAAAGAAGCTCTCGAGCGTAAGCATCGTCTCGAGAACGATCCGTCATCAAGGACCAACCATATGGAATATATGGAAGGCATGGAGATAATCGAATCCGATATCTGTTCAAAGGTAATGTCGCAGATGGATTCCTACGATTACAGCAAGTACACAGCAAGAGATGTAAAAGCTGCTTTGGAACACGAGACATGTTCGATCGAAGACTTTAAGGCACTCCTGTCCCCTGCCGCTGAGCCGTTCCTTGAAAAGATGGCTGAGCGCGCAAGACTCGAGACTTCAAAGCACTTCGGAAACACAGTTTATATATTCACGCCTATCTATATAGCAAACTACTGTGAAAACTACTGTGTCTATTGTGGATTCAACTGTTATAACCACATTAGGCGTATGAAGCTCAACATGGAGCAGATCGAACACGAGATGAAGGTCATAGCCGAAAGCGGCATGGAAGAGATATTGATCCTGACCGGTGAGAGTCGCACACAAAGCGATGTCAATTATATCGGTGAAGCTTGTAAGCTGGCACGTAAATATTTCCGTCTCGTAGGTCTTGAAATCTACCCTGTTAACACTGACGAGTATAGATATCTGCATGATTGCGGTGCCGATTATGTAACTGTTTTCCAGGAAACATATGACACCGAAAAATATGAGAAACTTCATCTTATGGGACATAAGCGAGTCTGGCCGTACAGGTTCGATGCTCAGGAACGTGCTTTGATGGGAGGCATGAGAGGAGTTGCTTTCTCTGCTCTTCTTGGTCTTTCTGATTTCAGAAAAGATGCCCTGGCTTCTGCACTTCACGTTTATTATCTTCAGAGGAAATATCCTCATGCTGAGATGTCACTTTCCTGCCCTCGTCTAAGACCGATCATCAATAACGATAAGATCAATCCTTTGGATGTTCACGAGACACAGCTCTGTCAGGTCCTTTGCGCATATAGGATCTTCCTGCCGTTTGTCGGGATCACTGTCTCATCAAGAGAAAGTGCCAGATTTAGAAACGGCATCGTTAAGATAGCTGCCACAAAAGTTTCCGCGGGTGTATCCACCGGTATCGGTGACCACGAGAGCAAGTACGAAGGAAAGGAGTCGGATAAGGTCGGAGACGAACAGTTCGAGATCGAAAAACTGGAAGATGGTGT
>JAGCGE010000376.1 GCA_017649745.1 Clostridiales bacterium
ACAATTACTTTTTCATGATTTTCTGCCAGTTTCTCAGCTTTGTTGTGTAGTTCGTCCTTCTTTTTTGAGGCTTCATTTGCTGATTTAAGCTGTTGCAGTTCCTTCTGCAACTCCGCATATCTTTCAAGAGTTGCTCGTGAGACATTGGGGATTTTGCTTATGCGAAGCTGTTCATCTTCCAATTCGCATATCTTTTGTGAGGCTAAAGCAATCATAGCTTCTACGTTATTCTTCGATTCCTTCAGCTCATTATTCAAAATCTTAGATATGCTGCGGTGAAACTGTTCTACCTGTTCCAGTTTCTTAACATCTATTTGGGGAAAGAATCCCAGAAGTTCCTGATAGTCACGACGAAAGTCCTTTTTTCCTTCGATTCTGCTCATTTCTATCCCTTTAAGTTGAGCTTGAAGAATTGATCTCTGTCGTCTAAAGCCAGCAATTTGACTCCTAATCAAATTGATTTGTTCCGCTTGGAGCGATGAAAGCTCAAGCAATCCCTTAGAACTTTGATCTGCAAGATCCGCTATCTCTGTCTCAAGGATCTGAATGCGTTCCTTATTTTTCTTGAATTCCGTCAGATTTTTAACATTTGGTATATATTCATGTTTTTGAGCATCCTTGAAGATCTTTTCTTCTGTCTCTGCTACTGTCTTCAATTTTAAGCTTTCCTCAATTGCACTATATTGTTCAAATAATTTGATCAGTGCAACAAGACCGTCACGGTCCGGTTCTTCCTTATATGATTTTAATGGCTTGTCCGTATCTATCGTTTCTCTTCGATCAACGCGAATGGCTCTGGTTACACAGCCTCGCCACGTCTGTCCAGGCGCAGTAATACCATATTTCTCAGCAAGAAATTCATTGTACTTTGAGACTTTCATCTCTCCATCGGGAAGAGGTTCATACTTTTCATTACATCTAACAACGATATTGTGATTAAAAGGATCCGCCAATCGCGAAAAATAGTATTGTTCACCGTCAAACTCCATTTGAAATTTGATCGTATGCGAACCGACATTAGATGATTTGAAAACTTCCTTGGACTTCTTAACATAATCATCTCCACCAAATACGAAATCAAGAATCATCAAGAATGTTGATTTGCCGACAGAATTCGTACCAGATTCGTTGCCAACAACCGCATTAAGTCCATTACGGAAGGTAATTGGGGGCCGTGGTTTGCCGTTCTCGACAAATTTATCGCAGCTAATCTCAACCAACATAATGAAGCAACTCCTTTCCGGGAATCAGCTCAACTTTGTCAAGCAAATACAGACAATCCAAGATTTCTATAAATTCGGCCGCATTCAGATCTTTCGATTTTACAACCTTAAATAGTTCATCTGGACTCATATCGTTCTTTTTCAATTCCGACAGTATCAAAGGAAACTTAGCTAACGTGCTGTTTCGATATGGAGTTACTTTACTTGGCAATCTCATGCATCTTTACCCTCCATATCATCATATCTATTATTGGTGTTAATAAGACCATGCTTTTTAAATACTGCGCAATTCTGCACAAAAAATGAAACCATAACAGCTGCTGCCATTCTATGCTTGTCATTGAAGCCTTTTGTTTTCAATAGCCATTCAGTAAGTGCATTGAAAATCTCGTTTTGACTCAATCCTGCTCTCTCATATTTCTCATAGCAAAGAGTAACTTCCGATCTTATGATATTGAATGTTGATCCTTCTACACCCTCTAAAAGAGAGAACTGTTTTTCTATAAATGGATAATACCGGACTACATCATCTGTTATAGCAATACATAATGTGTAATTCTCAGGAAGGATCTTATCTTTTATCTCCAGTGCATCAGTAAATGGTTGAAGATCTGTTTTTTCTTCAATTCCGACTATAGCCTCAATTATATCTACGATCTCTTCTTCAATATCAGTATCAGCAGCAATCTGATATCTTTTTTGATCGCGAGCGATGTTCTCTTTACATTTAAGAAGTTGAGAATACATGTCGCTTGTCGGCTCGTTCAAATAATCTTCAGCACAATCACGGCATAGGCAAATCTTATTATCATCCATATCAAGATTTCTCGGTGGTTGTTGTATTGCATTAAAATCGGCCACAAGGGTTTCATCGAGATCTTCGGGATATATCTTAACTACACGATATATATATTTGTAATTCCCTTTTGTTTTCATCCACAGTTTTGTTCTGTCAATCGGGCAATAATAATTTACTTCCTTTAGTAAAATGAAATCACTTGCTTGTACTGTTTCCTCTGGTGGAAGATTGGTAACACTTAGTGCATAAAGAATAGCCTTCGTAAAAAAATCCAAAAGATTATTCTCAGCATAAAGATTCTGCATCTTATCGCAAAAAGCATCCGACACTTTTTTATCCTTTGACATCGCTTGCAATATGTTCGAACAGATATCGTCAATACGAACTGGATTAATCTCGTTTAATACAGTTTCATTAACTTTATTTCTAGCATACATAATAACATCCTTATTGCCAGCGCCCTTTTTCAGCTCCTTGTGAACATCACGTTCGCGCTTTACGAGTCTGGAGATCATCTTGTCATCAACATCAACATTAACATTCGGATGAGAGGCTACTGTTTTAAGAAGAATCCTTCCTGTATTTACTTGCGTATCAGCAAATGCATCCATCATGATCGTAATCAGCTGAGATATGTTATATTCGTTCAATTTACTACCCCCTTTCCTCGTTTGGCGATTTTATGGCGATTTCGTGGCAAATCGACTGTAAATACTTTTTGCTTGCATCTTCCTAAAATCGAAATTGTAAGAGGTAAATCTCTTACACGCTCTAAACATACAGGACTATTATACCATACATCTCTACTATCGTTATTTAGAACTTCACGATAGTAAACACGAAGATTTGGATGACAGACAGTGTGTTTTGGCAACAATAGTCCACCGCTGCAGAGGTGACCGGGACTGTTGATCTCAATATCAAATCAAAACTCGACCACCGGTAGGAAGGGGAACTATTATTTATGGAGGTGCAGATTATGCGCACTAAAAAAAGGAATTTTGTTGTAGACGACGGATTCAGAGCTGATCTTGTACGAGCAGCAGATTTTAAAGGAGTCTTTGAGATACCTTACAGTAATCCGCCAAAGAAGATCGTACTCCCCAAGGACACTATTCCATTCAGTCTCATGGACCGCACTAAGGATTACAGTGAGTTTGTGGTTTTTTATGAACATGACGTCAAGTTTTCTGACATACTAACCGCAACAGACGAATACTTGGATGATTTGAAGAAATTTCCAGGTGTTGTCAGTCCTGATTGCAGTCTCTACAGAGATATGCCTTTGAGTCTTCAGATTGCAAACACGTATATGAACAGAGCAATAGGCCACTATCTTCAGTTACATGGAATTTATGTGATCCCGAATGTTCGTTGGGGGGATGAGAGAAGTTATACAACTTCTGTTCTACCGGAAAAGTTCGCTTTTGCCGGTCTTCCCAAGCATAGTATTGTATCAGTAGGCACATATGGGTGTATCCAAGGGAAAGAGAACAAGCGTTATTTCAAAGAAGGACTGATAGCTATGCTTGATGAACTTGAACCGGAATATGTTCTCGTATACGGTAGCATGCCTGATGTAATCTTTGGAGATCTTTCCGATCGTACCACCTTTGTTCATTACCAGGACTGGACCTCAAAGACGAGAGGCGGTGATTAACATGGGCAGTGGATCAAGTAGCATATACTCCGGAACTGGAGGAGGATCTCAACCATATGCGGATTCATATCGTGTTGTTGGCGCGATGAGGGATGTTGATAAACAAGATCCTGACATCTACGACAGTAACGGATACTTCAGAAACCCGACTGCAACAACCATAGAAGATGCAGTAAGTGGAAATAAGGTTGTTGTAGATGGGAAGGTGCCAGACGGACCTTTAACCTATGTTATGGACACGAATGGTAAAATAATAATTGGTAAGCGTGTTAATCCTAACGACGGTAGGAAACGGGCTCCGCATCCAACATTGATCGGGGGAAAGGATCCGCAAGTTCAATGTGCAGGCATGATAACCTTTAGAAAGGGTAAGATCCTATCCATCAACAATCAAAGTGGGCATTATAGACCTAATATCGAGTCGATGAACAAGGTCAATGAAGCTCTTCAGAGACTATATGAATCTAACCCGAACCTGTTCGCTCCAGGTTCAGAATGGAGGAGAAGAAAATGAGTAATATTGATAACGAAACATTGTACCTGTATAACCGACCTTACGATGAGGAACTCACCGACGAGCAAGACGAGGCTTTGTTAGATCGCGCTCAGCAGCAAATCATCGATTATGGATGGGACAAAACTTTTGAAAGTTGGAGACAGTATCTGTTCTCGCAGTGTATCACACCTGAAGCAGTGATCAACTTCGCACATTTGTTCTGGAGTTACGGCGGATATGAATATGTTATCCCCGATCCTTATAATTTCCTTGCCTATATGTATTACCGTATCGACATGGATGTAGCGAAGTATGATGATATGGACATACTCGATGGAATCGCAATCACTATCTTGCCCATAGCCGGATATGACAATGCGGACTTGATGAAGAATCCGCTCTATTCACCGCAACTTGACGATAGGCTGATTTCCGAAGTCGAGAAATTCAAGAATAACGAGGAGTAATTAGTATGATAAAAACTTGTCCGGACTGCAATTGCAGAATGAAGTATCATAAAGAAAAATTCGGAGAAACTTGGATCTGTCCCAAATGCGGATACGGAGTTCATTACACTTTAGAGATACCGAACCCTGAGATGCTTCAAGAATACGAGAAACGTAAAAGTGATTTCCATCATTAAAATGTTAAACGACCGGGAGTTTGAATTCTCGGTCGTTTTTATTATTGGTATTTCATTTTACTCCAGAGCAAGATTCGCCTTGGCTGCCAACTTTCATTTTCATAAAAATCGGAGCCTGGCATCTTGCAGGAGATTTCGCTCCCCTGACCCTCGTAATATGCTGCAGAAACCGCAAAGCTCGTCCTTCATTAGGACTCACAACTTCTGTCAGTAAGGAACTGTCAGAGAACTCATATGTTATAATTTTGTAGATAAGGATACATGGTTCCTGTTGTTGTATCGTTTACGAGGATAATATATGGATGCTCCATCATTTAGAATTAGTTTTTTGCCTGCTCCGTTGATAATAAAAGACTTCGTCGAAAACAAAAAAGATTGCAACTACGAAGTGTATATGAGGGAGTTGCTGAATAATTCTAAGTTTTTTCTCAGCAAGTCAAATCAAGAGTTATTTGTAGCACCAGAAACGGAAGAGTCAGGTCAGAGCGATTGCAATAGCAATTGTTACAGTCTAGATCTTAAACTACTTCTACCTGAAACTGCTGGTTTAGCAAGAAGAGAATTTACAGATTCGATTGTTCAGTTCAATGAAGGGGTTTGGGGATACGGATCCCCGCGCATTACCACCAAAGATAAAAACTACAAACCTGTAAAAGCCACTTTGTTTCATGCTGTATTAAGCCATATGGAGTATGACGATTTACTTAAATATGAAAATAGTAATGTACAGAAAAAGGGATTAGAAAGAGATGTTAATCGACTGCTCAAGGATATGCGAACTCGCAAAAATCTACTTTGCCTTATCCCTTACAGATTTACTTTTGACAAAGATGCGATAAGACATTCTGATGGACAATCAATTATAGCGAATGCAGTCGCTAAAGATTATGGTATTCTATTCGAATATCGAGAGAGAAAGCATAATAATACATATGAAACTTTTATATCATTTTTGTATGATGGCAGTATGACAATTCTTGGTAAGGATAAAGGCAAAATACGAATCGTTGATGAGATACCATTAAAAGATAGTAAAACATATCTTGAATTAGCAAAGTTTATGCTTTAATTATGTGAACTATAAATAAAGAGCCGGGTATTACCCCAGCTCCTGATCTCTCCTCTTCTGTTGTACCCTGTCGGTTCGAATCTCATAAATACTTCGAACATTGATCACTTTCTCTTGAAGCGCGCTCTCTCGTCTCTTGATCTCGGAGAGTTCTTCATACTCTTCATTCTTCTGCGCGGAGAGCTCTGGGATATACTTGATGACTGGTATGTCATGAAAGATAAACTTGCACATGGTCGTATCACTCAAGAGAAATACGACAACTGGCGTTATAACTTCTCTATTAAAGATTCTTCTTCGATCCATGCGTCTGCTCCTTCCGAAGTCCTGACGGATACCAAGAAGAAGCCGAAGGGAAAGAAATGATCTTCCTTCCGAGCAACACAAAAGGGCCCGTCCGAACTCTCTTAGTTCAGACAGGCCCTATAGTTTCTTTACTATATTCTTCCTATCAACCTGCAAACCACAGGTATCACGGAAGAATAATCACAGAATATCAAATGTTATCAATTTGTTATCAAATAGGCTCCTTGGATCTCTCAAACCCTTTATTTTCAAAGGTTTCAGGAGGCCGTTAATTATTCGAGCTCTATGCAGACAACTATATATGGATTCCAATTTGTTTCAAAACCACAATATATAGTAGTATTATTCCATCCATTATTCTCATTCCGTTTCTTTCCCAGACTTATTAGGAACATCTTGGGAACATTCCTATTTCCAAATCGCATCTGCAAAACAGGGGCATCTCGGATGGATTATTGAATAGTATAAACCTTGTGCATGCACCTATTTGTGTGTAACAAGGTTTCTATTCAATTTTCAAGGTACACATTTCAGCTACTTCCTACTATACGTCTCCTTATGTTACAAGGCATCGCCATCTTTAAACAGGATAAGTTCAGCAATAACCTGAACGAGTGGCAATTCCCTAATTAAAGCATCTTTATGCATATGTGGTTTATACTGTCTTTCAACCTGACCGCTCTTCGAATGGACCAAAGCATTACGTGTGTTGTATATTCTATTAGCAAGATTTGTATAGACCCCTTCTAATTCTGTCCACGCAATCTTATCTTTACGACAACCTGAAAAAACGACATTTTGAGATGTATAATATTCACTCAAAGACGGATTCCATTCATTTAAAGCACGCTCTATCTCTTGAATTGGAACATACTCTTCCAATACATATTTCAATGATTCAAGCTCATTTCCACGCCCATCCTGATCATCGTTCTTCATCTTATTCCCTACCCACTTGGCTAAATCATACAACTTCTTTTCATTCTTGTACGAAAAGCTAGGATCAGTTAGTTTATTCTTCATTTCATTGACTAGTTTTTTCTTATACACTGCATCAAAATAATATTCTAAAATATGGTAAAAAGATATGTAAGCAACAAAAGGGTCTTCAGAATCTACTGCTTTTGCATAATACTCTAGTGTATCTTGATTGATTGTTCTTCGTGGCGGTTCATCTATTTGACTAACTCTGGCTCTTCCTCCTCCACTTCGTTCAAACAAGTCTTCTAATCCAATGATTTTCATTATCGAATGTCTTGTTTTATACATATATAAATACTCAAATGAATTACAAAACTGAACAAAAGAGGCTAGTTTGATTTCCTTTTTCGCATCTATCCGGATAGTCTTGATTCTAATGGTTCGTGATATATACTCTTCTACCGATAATTCATCGCGAAAAAGAAGCCTACTATATAAATGGATAGCATTTAAAACTTCCTCTTTAACTTTTCTATTATCACACATCATTTTACAAACCATCACAATATATTCATACGATGCTGGTCCTAATGTGTATTCAATTTCATTAACAGAATCTTCTATACAAATAGACCTTCCTCGTAACCATCTCACTGTAATAGCAACCTCATAATTCTGTTCTGAATACAACTGCATTCCTTCAACAGACTTACTTTGCATTGAGTCGTATGCTTTCTTAAAAACAGCATTATCAATAACCATCTCCGTGTTTCTAATGTTTTTAGAGGGAACTGGAATAACAATGTCATTTTCCTCGTCGACACTATTATTATCAGCTACACCCAGCATTTCGCAAAAAATCTTCTTTATCTCTATGTATTCAGCCATATTAACACCCTCGATTTATTACCGCCAGATTCTATAATTCATGCAATTTATATACTTAGAAAACAACTATGAGCAGGCTTCGTTCTACTATGATTATCAAGATACTCCAACTTATTCACCAGACCTTTTGTTCTATTCATAACGTTATTTATACTTTTTATTATAATTGTATAATGCTATAAAACACTATTAATATCATCTATCCAACTTCCATCCGCCGAAGATAGTTTTCTCATATAAAAACCAAAATTCGTGCTGTTTATATCCATATCATTTGATGATAACTTGCTAATACGCTCAAGCATAAGAGCATAGTTCTCAGTATTTACTTGATTCATTAATTCTTGACGTTGTTCCTCTTTAGCATCATAATCACGAACCCCAGTGTATCTTTCTATAATACCGGCATTTTGTTTCTTTGCCGGAGATTTCAGCAATACTTCGCCCCAATGCTCAATTATAATCTGCATTGTACATGGATTCCCGAAAATCACAACGCTCTCACTTGCCTTATCCGAATCGTGAAACGCATTGATTTTCTTTTTAATTTCCAAGTATCGAGTATATGGGTTCTTATCTGTATCACAAAATATCAAAACCAAGCTGTGAGCACCATTCTGATATTTATCTTGATATCGCGCAGGCAGATTTCCGTTTCCGTTCGCATTAACTAAATCTATCCTATAGGCGTTATCCCACAATCCTAATCCTTTGAGGCGATTCAAATAATCATATTCTTCAGAACCTTCGCAGATTATGCATATGGAAATCTTATGATCAATCTTCGGAAGTCTTCTCATATCAATCTCCTTTTGCATTTATCTCCAGTAAAGATTCAATCAATTCAGGCTCCGGCAGCGCTCCTAAAGCTCCTTGTCTGTATTTTTCTATAACATCTGTAGTATCTCGAACCCCATCTTGAGCCGTAAAATCTGCCAATGAATATACATACACACCATCTTGATCTTTACTCACAAACCATATTTGTTCTTTTCTGAAAAGCCTCTTACAATCCATCAGACTTACATCGTGAACTGTAAATATTAGCTGAGCCTTGGTATTCAATTCATTATTGAACATAGATACTATTGCTCTAGTTAGTTTAAAATGAATGCTGCTATCCAATTCATCTATGATTATGATTCTACCTGATTCCAAAGCATCAATGATGTAGCTAGCAAGAGCAGCCATTTTCTTAGTTCCTGTAGAATCATACAAAAGACTCGGAACTCGCTTTCCTTTGTAAACACTAGTCAACCTAATTCGATCCTCCAATTGATCCGGTATATTTAGCACCTTTTCTTGAGGTTGCATTCCATCAATTATTGCTTCAAGCTTAACTTGATCTGGCGTTGCATAAAAATAATCATCCATATAGAGATCGGCATTCTTTATGAAATTGACAATCTTCTCAGTATACTGACTCTTATTCTTGAGCATATTTATTGTTTTATCCCAAGGAATATTATTAAGGTCTATTATGTCTATCTTTGAAGCAAAACCCAATAATATCCTTTTCATTTCACGCATATGATCAAACTGATCAGTATCAACTAAATACATTAAAATATTGCTTCTGGAAACTATGTTAACTAAACTCTTCAAACCTCCATCCAACGAATTATATTCCTCATGTTCAGAATCCTTAATGAACCATACGTCATTTTTCTCATTACCGTGATCATCTCTGAAGATTTCTGAAAATCTTTCATAAGTGTATTCGTGCTTATTTACATCATATTTAAAATCATACGAAAACTCTCTAGTCTCAAAAATAAAGGTAACACCCAAATCTGCAACTGAATCATTAGTAAATATATTTGTATTACTAACAAATCCCTTGTTCATAACTACACTCCATATAGTAAAAATGCATTTTAGCAGATTCGTCTTTCCGGAATTGTTGGGACCATATACACAAGATGTCTTTAGAACATTAAAATATCCGATGCTATTAACATTCGCTGACAAACGTTTATTCCTCATATCAGCCTTAAGTGAAAATACAATCTGTTCATCAAAGGCATTGCAGTTCTTTGCACGAATTTCTGTTATCATAATAATCCTCCAAAATTGAAAGGTATCAATATAATAGCACCGCCCAAGGAGATGTGCAATATTTTTACACAAAAAATGAATTTAGTTTCTCTCGGCAACCATGGTCCCAACCTCGCTGTTGATCACACCGATCACTTCATCCAGCCTCTTCCGTCCTTCAAAGTATGCAGGCACCTCCTCAGAAATGATCATTTCTATTGTGTAGTTCTTCGAGTAATAAAAAGATGCATTATCTATGTATGGTGTGCACCTTAATTGTTTTTTGTTCCAACCCAACTTAGAGTCATTTATAGCTTAAATCTGACTCAACTATATTCACTTTGTATTTCAAATACTTTTTTA
>JAGCGE010000377.1 GCA_017649745.1 Clostridiales bacterium
ATATTAATTCTTTAATTTTTCCATATATTCAAATTATTCCATCAACTAATGTCATGGAACCTTCAATTTTCTTTTCTGCTTCTGCAGCTTCATCTTTTCCAAAACCAAAATTATAAAGTTTTGTTATAAAATCTTTTATAGGAGTTAAATCAATATTTCCAATCTTTAAATCGGAAAATGATTCTGAAACAACTGTTCCTATCTTATCTATAAATGCAAATACTTTATCCGTAAATGATGTTTCTTCACCCATTTCTCCAAAAAATGCATCAAAGAAACTTGTTCCTATTCCCATAATAAGATTTTTTAATCTTACTACAAAATTTGTAACTTTATCAAAGAATATTTCTATACTACTATTCTCTTTAATTGTATCTCTTAAGTTTACTAAAATATCTCCAAGTTTAGCAGCTATCGTTAATACTTTATCGGCAACTGGCCCTATATAACTAAATATAGGTTTAATAAATTTATATATAGATTTAAATAATTCTTTTGCAATATCTAATACTGAGAACGCACCTTTAAATACTCTTCTAAATCTATCAGTTACTGTCGTTCCGGTTTTCAATCCTTTTACAAATTCAAGAAGATTTTTATTTAAATCTTTTATTGTATCTGCTATTTGTGCACTTGTAATCTTGCCAAATATATCTTCAAATGCTAAAAGAACTTGTTCTAAAACTTCCCACCATGATTTAAATACTTCTTTTACAGAATTTATATCATCTTCTGTATATTGTACAACATCAGAAAGCTTAAATAATAATTCTAATACGAATGTAAATCCATTTTTAACATAATCTCCAAATATTTCTTCAAAAGTAGAAACTAAATTATGTAATACAAAATCAACATTCTTTACTACATTTGCAATTGTATTAAAAGTTTTAAGAAACCATCCAGAATAGTTAACCTTTAGAAAATCTGTAAATATCTTTGTAAAAAATTCAAATGATTGTGAAATCATATTAACGACTTCATCAACCAATCTTGATTTTACTAATGCGTCTCCTGTCCAACTTATATAATTCTGTATAATTGGACTTATTGTTTCAAGCATTTTAGTCCAATTTTCATAAAAATGAGAACTTACAATAGCTTTTTTTGCAAGGTCAAACATTTCCTGTAATCTGTTGTAAACCAAAGTCATTTGATTTAAAAATGGAGTCCATGCATCTGCACCTATTCTTGAAAGAGCAGCTCTAACATTTCGCATTGAACCTGTAAATGTTTCATTAGCTTTTTTAGCGTGCTCACCAAATGCATTATCCATTGCACTTGCAAAATCTTTAAATGTAATTTGACCTTTACTCATCATTGATCTTATTTCAGCTTCGGTCTTTCCCATTTGTTTTGCCATTGTCGCAGTTGCATTAATACCTCTTACAGAAAGCATAAGTAACTGCCTACTTGTTACCTTACCGTAACTTGCAGCAAATGTAAATATACGACCAATTTCTTCATAAGAAGAGTTTGTCATTGCTGCAACACCAGAAATGGCTCTTAATGCTTGATTAAGATCTTCTTCTACAGTCATGCCGGAAGCACCCAACTGAGAAGCAACTTTAGCAGCTGCATCCAAACCATAGGCAGTTCCTTTAACTGCATAGTTTGCCGATCTCATAAATGTATCAGCATCTAGATTAAGACCCTTAAGTCTAAACATTGCATCTTCAATGTTTAAAGCTCTTTGTTTACCACCCGAATTTATCTGATCAATTATGTTTATCTGAGTTAATTGCTGAAATAAATTATTTGCTTCTAATGCAACTTCTTTTAATGCCGGAATAATTCCGGTAATACTATCAGTTGCATGATCTTCTAAATCTGAAAATCCTCTTTTTATTTCAGCAAAGTTTATTATGTCACCTAAAGACACTAATGAAAATGCTTTTTGAAATCCATTATTTATACTATTAGGAAGTGATTCTATTGTATCTTTAAATTTATCAAGAGTTTCGTTACTTTGTTCAACATTTTTATCAAATTCACTGTTATCAAATCGCATCTTGACAACATTCTCTTCAATATTATTGCTGCTCATAGTATTCCTCTCACCTCCTTTTCAGCATCTTTAGATAATTGCTTAAATACTTCTTTCAATGCTGGATTAATATAATCAATTCCTTTTACATATCCACCACTTCCGGTACCATGCCCATATTGAAGTATCATTGCTATTTCTTGTCCATTTTGAACATTTGTATTTTTCCAAACTATTTCCATTCCATCACTATCATAATTAATTTCATAAATCCATGATTCCGAAGTAAGGCCTGTATTTTTTGGAGTATACTCTCTTAAATATTCTATACCAAGTTCACCATACTTATCCAATTCACCTCTTTTGAAAAGCTCTTTTAGTCTTTCGAAATATTTTTCGGTTGTAGTAAATGAACCATGGTGAGTCATTGTTATTATAGGATTACTCATAATTTCTATCCTTTTGTTTTCATTTGAGCTCTTCTAGCTTTATTAAGTTCGCTATAATGTTTAGCTAAATCCGCTTCGCTAATATTTTTATTAGAGTCCGGATTTTGTTTTTCATTACAAACTCTTATTAAAGCTATAAGATGATTTAAATGGCGTTTTTCAAATATCTCAACTGGTATTCCTAAAATAATCATAGAACTATAAATTACTTCAGCAGTAACTATTTCTTTTTTATTGTTTTTAGGAGCCAAACTATCATTGAAGAATGTTGCTGTCATTGGATCTTCTATATATTTAATAATTTCGTTCATATTATCTGTTGACAAAAAATCGTAAAAGTAATCTTCGACATCCGAATTGATTGTCATACATTTAACATAATCCAATTTTTCTTCATAAGTTAAATCTTTATTTCCAATAAAATATTTATGATGTTTTGACTCCCACTTTTGAAGAGAGAGCAATGAATGCTCAAGCTTTATTATTTTAGGAGGTATTGTTACAAACTTATTAGTTTTTTCATTGTAAGCTTCTCCACCTTTTATTATAATTGTTAACATTGCTCCCCCTTATAAATAATTATTTGTCTTCTAATAACTTAATCTGACCGTCTTTTAAATCAATCTTCTTTGAAAGTTTCTTAGGAAGGCAATCTATAATAAATTCACCAGGATTTATTTCTCCAGAAATGAACTTTGTAAGCAATTCCGAATATTCCGGACTGCAAAGAAATGCTTCTTTTGCTTTTTCGCTTTTAATAAATGTTCCATCTTCTGTTTTCTGACCATATGCTTTCTGAATAAGTTTCTCAAACAATCTGATTGTATCAGCCATGTTTGATTCTGCATCTTTCTGTTCAAATGAGGCATATCTTCCATTCTCAGTCAAATTCAAAACTGTAATCTCAGCCTCTGTCAAATGGAAATACAAATCTTTTGTCTTTTCATTCCCATCAAAATCCTCGTAAGTAATTGTTTCCTTTCTCATTAAAGTTTCCTCCTTTATTAACTTAAAAAATAAGAGGGTGAGTTTTTAGCGACCCACCCCCATTTTGAATTTTTGCTTAATTAGCCAGCAGGCGTAAGGGTAGTTCTAATCTCCGAAGGTAACGGAAGATAAGGAATACCTGCATCTGCTGATGATGCTTCAGGATCTCCATAAAGCTTCTTTTCAAGAGCCGCAAGGAGTGCTTTCTGATCAACTGTTGTAAACTTTGTCGAATCAATTTCAATTGTACAAAGTGGTTTAAGTTTCTCATTTGAAGCTGATGAAGCAATAATAGGATCTGATGTAACTTCATAACTCATTTCCTCTGTATTAGGAGAGTTATTAACTGTCTGATGACTCTTTGAACTAGGTTTAGCAGTACATCCATAAACAATGTGAAGCTTGTAACCATAATCCTGGCCCTTTACATCATTTCCGATAAGAGTTCTGTAGCAAAGCCCAAATTTCTTTCTATTCTGCTGTCCAGCAATTGCTCCAACAGTGCTATCTCCAAGATCAGCAATGCCGTTGCATGCTTCGAATTCATCAGGATATGTGAGACATTTAACTGTGCATCCATACTCTTCAAGTGAATAAAGTGTTACATACTGAATATTATCAGCATACATCTTTGTGGGTTCTGCTCCAGAAGGACTTTCATCGATACCTGTAACTCCATTCCAAGCTACACCAGGTTTGTATTCTCCATTATCGTTAATGGGGTATAATACAACATGATCAATACCTGTTTCGAAGAGTCTGTCTCCGGTAGCATCCCATACTAATGAATTATTATAAGTAGGATCGGGCATTTTTTTTTCTCCTTTTTTATTAATAATATAGATTTAAAGAGCAATGCGTTAAATTATTCGATTTATAATACCTATCTATTTCGCAATACATAAAATGTTCTGCTAATTTTTCAGGTATATCTGTATCTGGATCTGTGTCTATTACAATAAGGTTATAATGTCCTTTATTATAAAAGCGCTTATTATCCGCATTCTCTATGTACGGTCGTTCTTTAGTATACCTTATACAAGGATACTTCATTTTTAACGTTTCAGGGGGCTGAAAATACACATTTCTACTACCTAGAACATTTTCAAGTTCTTCTTGAAGAGTAAGCCTTCTATCCATCTATATACTCACCCCCCAACGTTAAAATTAATCTCGGTCTCATAATCTCAACAGCACTTACCTTCCATTTAACTCCCAAGTATTCTACATACTTGATGGAGTGAAAGTTGTTGACAGCAAATGGATCACTAACGATGGACAACTGGGAACTAAAATCGGCATCTTGATTGACACCATCTCCTGTTCTCCATTTATTTACCTGCTTCGAAAGTTCTCCATAATATTTACGATCTGTAATATCTTGCTGCCAAACGCCAGGTCTAGTTTCTTTGGAGACTGTGAATCCGACAGTTACATAGACTTTCATACTTTCACCCCTATTTTGAATTAATTTAGTTCTGAATGCGTATCGGTATGTTTTGCCTTAAAAGATTTGTGTTTACTTAGTTACTTCCAGCTGTTTTGAGCTTAAGAGAACCAAGACCATATACACGCTCGATTACATTGTCACCGTTTGTAGCTGTAATCTTAATCTTCTGCTGACGGTTAGCAACTCTTGTAACAAGAATTCCATCATCAACGGTAACAGGATTGCCTTCGCTATCTCCACCGATAACTTCTGCTTTAATAACAGCAGTTCCATCAGGTGTTGCTGCAAGATCGAGTGCTAAGAAGTTACCTTCCTGCTTAGCGGGATCCCCACTAAAGCCTGTATAACCGGTAACGTATCTTAATGTACCTGTAATCTGCTGGCTACCTTCATTAATCTGGATGTTGCTCTGAAGATCATCTACTTCTTTGCCATATCTTGTTTCTTCGGGAGGAGTAGGAAGAACTGTAAGTGTTACATTAACTGCTTCCTCAAGAATAATAGCACTGTAAGGAACTACAAGAGCACCAGACATTCTGGTTTCCATAAGATACTTCTGCTGGTTGTAATCAATGTCGAAGTCATCGAACATATTGATTTCGCCACCCTTATCGGTACCAACTTTGTAATCGCTAAGGTTAACAATAATACCCATAAGGTTTCTTGTTTCACCTTTTTCATCTCTAGAAAGATTCTCCATTACAGGAACAGTAACGATCTCTTTAACACGAAGAGCTGTAGCAAGTTCTCCTTCATTGTTATAGAGTTTACGTCCCATGTTATCTTCCATAAGAAGCATATCTGTAAGAAGATCGTCTGTCGTAAAGAGTGTAGGAGAACCTGAACCTCTGTAATCTTTACGAGCTTTGATAGCTGTTCTGATAAATGTCTTAGCCTTAACGTCAGCTGTAGCATTTGCAGCAACATCAACAGTCTTCTTAACTACAAAGAGCTCTTCCTCTTTCCAGATAGGTCTTACATTTGCTTCTCTGATCTTATCATCTGATGATGTAGGTCTTCCATCACCTACAAGGATTGCACGAGCAATTTCCTCATCCAGCATCTGACGCATTTCTTTCTTGATCATAGCAACTACATCGAAATCTGTAATATCAACCATATCATCACGATCGATCTTCTGTTTCTTGTAGATGGTTGTAGGCTCGGTCTTTCTCTTGAGCATTGTGAATACTTCTTCTTTCTTCATGTTGCCCTTGATATAACCTTTAGCTCTTGCATCATCTTCTGTGATGTCTGCAAAGAGAGATTTAATTCTGCTGAATGCAGAATGGCTTGTTCCGGAAATAACTTTACTTACCCATCCATCAGGTCTCTTAATGAACTGGGGATCGCCTTCATTAAGACGAGCATCCGGGAACATATAGTCGATATTCTCGATACCATAGTCATCTGTATGAGCAAGAACGGAAGCTCTTAATGAGCCAAGTGTCTTTGCATCACTGAACATATCTTCGATTTCGCTGTGAGATAATACATGAATGTCTTCATATCCACCGTATTCTTCATCATAGTTATCAAATGCATTGTGTTTCATATCTTCGTAATCTCCTTCTTCGCCACCTTCTCCTCCGGTAGCATCTTCAACTGCCTGGCCAACAATGGCATATACTGCCTGCTTCTGTTCTTCAGTCATAGCTTCAAAAATTTCACCAACGGTTTTTCCCGATTCGTTCTGGTTTTCCGCCATAGTAGTTTGTTCCTCCTTTTTAGGTTCTTCTTTAGTTTCTTCTGAATGCTGTATTACGGGATTTCTATCAATAGGCTCCTGGAAACACATTTCTGCTTCCCACTCGTCCGTTTCAGGATCTGAATGCGTAAGAACTGTGTCTATTCCAGCGTAAGGATTTGCTGAAGCGAGTACAAGACTTACTTCTCTAATCATACCGTGATACACATTTCCAGCCTGTTCTTTTAATTTGTTAGCATAAATGCTCAATGCCGATATATCGCCATGCTTAACCATCTCTTTTGCTATCTGTCCATTCTCTGTATCATTAAGATAACAGTATGCATAGACGCCTCTGTCAGGTCTGTTCTCAAGATAAGCATGCCCTAAAACACCATTAATGTTTTCATGGTCATGATTATAAACGATAGGAACTTTTTTTCCATCACAGTCTTTAAAACTATTTGATTTCAAAGTTCTACCATCAGAACATTTAACATTATAGACAGTTGCCCATCCAGCGAAATCGGGCTGTTCTGTAAGGTTTACTCCCATTTTGAATTTTTACTCCTTCCTATAGAATTATTGGTATGGTTCTTCTTCATAATATTCTGGATCTTCCATTGGATACTGTTCATTGCCTAAATTCATTCCATTTACATCAATGTGCTCTTGATCTTTTGACTCTGAAATGTTGGCATTCTTCAATTCATCCGATCTTGGATCTTGAGAAGGTTTCATACCAATTGCTTGTCTGACTTCGTTTGCAGTCATAATTTCATTTCTTGTAAACTTATCAGCTAACTCTGCTATAGAACTAATTGGTGCCAATTTAAATGGATCTCTAAAATACATTATTGACTGCCCTCTTGATCTAGCAGTTAAAGATAAAAACTTACGACGCATTTCTTCAACAATCGCATTCATTATTGGCTCTATAGTTCTTGAAAAGTAATTATTCATTGTCTTTTCATCAGCAGTGCCATCTAGAATTGCAGGAGTCATACCTAACTGTTGATATAACTGATTTGTTAAATACTCAACTTCACTCATAAGATTATTATCCAAAGGTCTATTTAATTGTATTATTTTCTCCGTTTGATCGGAATATGCTATTCCATGAGGAGATTCTTGTAATTGCTTTTCTAAATTAGCAATTCTTTCTTCAGCTAAATTCCTTTTCATTTCAGTACCGGTAGAATAGGGAAGCTGTATTATCATGTTCATTTTATTAGAATTCTGTTTTTCATCTACAGAATCCAATAATGTAAGTTTTCTAGAAAGTCGCTTTGCTGTAGAATTTGTAGAATTCATGATAGAATAAAAAGGATTTTCAATTATTGACGCCATTTCTTTTGGCACCCAAATTTCCTCTTTTTTTCCATTTCTATCATTATAGAGTCTAACCTTTATACTAGATGGACGCCATTCAACAATTTTACCAGTTCTTAAAGTTAATATCCTATATGCTCCTTCTGATCTGTCCAAAGGATTATTATCATCTATATCAATAGGAACTACTGCAACTACGCCTTCATCCAACATAGACATGACAATATCCTGAATAAGTGCTCTGCCTGTTTGATCTATATTAGCTTCAACTGTAAGGCAGGAATCTAAACTGGATTTTATTATTTCACTAAATCTATCAGAAAGGTCTAATCTAACATGATGAATATCAATGGTAGCACAATCCACTGCTATTTTGCACATTATCGAATTAATAATGTTTCTTTCATTTCTTCCGCTAACTACA
>JAGCGE010000378.1 GCA_017649745.1 Clostridiales bacterium
GAAGAGGAAAAAGAAGAAGTAGAAACGGAAGAAAAGGAAGAGACGAAGGAGACAGCTGATACGAAGGATTCCGAAGGCGCGGAAGGAACCGTTGCAGAGGTGTCCGAGAGTGAAGAGACGACTTCGGAGACGAGTGCTACCATGGGACCGAGCGGACACATTTTCGAGGATGGAAAGTGTACTGATTGCGGAATTTTCTGGACGGGATATGTTTATGAGGCTTCTGAAGGAATTACGGAAGAAGGTCAATTGGGACGTTACCTGTATGTCAGGGACCACGATTCAATGCTCTCGAGTGATGATTATGTTCAGTTCATTATAAGTGAGAAAAATGTGATGATAATGTACTGGCATGAGGATGGTGACGATGAATGGTTCACGTTCGACGTGAATGTAAGTAATGAGAATTCGTCTGACGAGAGATCGTCCGTCATTTTTTCTTATCGTTATGGAATAATGCATTACGAAGATGAAGTTGTTCCGAGATACAAATTCGTTTATACATTGGAATTTCTCAGCTGTCCTCCCGGTATTTATGATGAGATATTCGGTTCAAAAGAAGAGTTTTTACTCAACAGTGAGCCGACTTTGTCTATTTATGATGAAGAAAATTACCCTTTCAGGATCAAAGCCTGGGAGGAAATGACAGAAGAAGAGATCAAAGCGCTTTTCGAAGAAGCAGGTTACACATATTATTCGAGGGAAGAGTTCCTTGAGATGGTCTGGAATGATCGTGAGATGTTCTCTGAATGCATTGAAACCGGTCTGGCGCCGATGAACACAACGCTTGAGGATGCGGGTGTCAACTGGAACTGATGCGAAACGGATAAAAAGTAGCTTTTACAAGGGCGTCTGCTGCGGCAGGCGTTCTTTTTTGCATGAGATCAACTCTTTGGATAATATCGATCGGGATGGATGAAAAACATCCCGCATTGGGCTTCATGTACTGTATAATGAGGAAAGAATGATACAGGGAGACAGGAAATGAAGAGATTATTCCGGACAATATTGTGCCTTCTGATCGTTGCCGGAATCTTAGGCGGGTGTAAGGCTGCGGCGGAGGAACCGCAGGATGTCAGCGAGACGTCGTTTGTTCCCGTAAGGCCCCAGGATGATTACTACAGAGCGATAAACGAAGAGACTATAAAGAATGCCGTTTTCGAGTATGATGCGATGACGGCGGGATCTTATTTTGACCAGAAGGCGATAACGGATCAGGTCAAGGAGATCGTGAAGGAAGTCGCGGAAGGCGGTGGCTACGAGAAGGGCTCTGAGGAATATATCATCAAGACGGCGTACGACAAGTTTTTGGAGTACGATTTTAAGAGCGGGGATGTTCCGCTTGACCTCATCGAAGTAATTAAAGAGATAGACAGCGCAGGTTCCGTTGACGAACTTCTCATGATAGATGCGCGCCTGGTCAGGGACTACGGTATAAAAAGCATCTTCAACATGTATGTGGGAACGGATTATCTGAATTCGGGAAGTAAGGTATTGACGTTCGGACAGATAAAGGGAATGGGCGGCGCGAGTTTTAAGACACTGGATGAGAGCTACGGTCCGCTGGATTCGGTCAAGAGCTCGGGAAGCACCATCCTTCAGGCGTTGGGGCACGACAAAGATCAAGCCGAACAGGCGGGTCTGAATCTGGGATACATGGTCATGGATATCTATAACTCGACGGATATGGAGATGATCGAGTGTGACATGGACTATGTGTATTTTAAGGAAGCTACTAAGGACGAGATCAAAGGGATACTTACGAATGCGGATCTGGATCTTTACTTAAGTGAGATAGGATATGATCCTTCGTGCTGTGACAGGTTCGGGATCTATGACAAGGGACAGCTAAAAGGCCTTAATGATATCCTTACAGATGAGAACCTGGACGGTCTTAAGACCTACGAACTCATGAACTTCGGAAACAAGTATTCGGAGTTCATCGCGCCGGGATTTGAAAAGCTCGTCGCTTACACCAAGTCGGGATCGGGAACTCCCGAAGAGGCGATAGACGAGATCATGAGGGAGTTCTCAGACGAGACGGATATCCTCTATGTGGAAAGATATTATGATGATGAGACCGACAAGGCGATCATCGGTATCTGCGATGACGTTAAGGAAGGCTACAGAGAATTAATATCGGGTGCCGGCTGGCTGAGTGAAGATACCAGGGAAGGGCTACTTCGTAAACTCGATAACATCATCTACGTTACGGGTGCTGATGCAAAAAGGCACGGTACGGACGGTTTCAAGTATATCTCCACGACGGATTACTATCATTTCCTGCTGGACTATAACAGGCTGAAGATCAGAGAAGAGATCGCTTCTTTGGGGAAGCCCGCGGACAGGAAAGAGATCTCCATGGAGATGCAGGTATTTAATGCGTGTTACGATCCGTCGCTCAACAACATTACCATAACGGCCGCGATCACGAGTGAGCCGTTCTATGATAAGGACGCGGATTATTATACGAATCTGGGCGGGATCGGTTCGGTCATCGCTCATGAGATGGGACATGCGTTTGACAGCAACTGTATCCTTTTCGATGAGAACGGAGTATATGATCCGGCGTGGATCAGTAAAAGCGACGTAGATAAGCTGGAGGAGCGTAATGAGAAGGCCGTAAGATACTTCGAAGATAACTTTACCGTTTTCTGTATCTACCATGTGGACGGCGAGAGGACCCTGGGCGAGAATTACGCCGATCTCGGAGGCATGGAGTGCATTACGCTCCTTGCGAAAACGAAGGAAGACAGGGTGAAGGTTTTCGAGAATTATGCAAAGATCTGGTGTATCAAGATGGTGGATACTGAGTTCTTTGATGCGCTGGATTATGATGTGCACAGCCCGGAGTTAATAAGGACGAATGCGGTTCTGGCGACACTGGATGCGTTCTATGAGACATACGATGTTAAGGAAGGTGACGGTATGTATATCGCCCCTGAGGACCGCATCTCGAGGTGGTACTGATATGAGACTGCTTTTGAAGGTTACACTCAAGAATATCGTACGTAAGCCGTTCCGTTCGCTGATGGTTATAGGGTCCCTGTTCCTGTGCGCCTTTGTCGCGATCTTCTGCTTTGACCTGGGACTTACCGAGGCGGATTATATGGAGCAGTACTTCAGGGCTATCCTGGGTACGTCCGACATCGTCTTCATGACAGATGACATCGACGGATTCATCCTTCCCGAGGGTTTCCCGGAACATAAGTCGGCAGTTGCCAGAGGCTTAAGAGAGAAGGTCTATCTGCCAATAGAAGGTGAATATGCCTATGTGTCGACCAGAGATCTTCACATCAGTGCCATTGATCTTCAAGTTGCCAAAGAGATGGGACTTATCGGCGATCTCGAGCTTAATGATGACGAGACCGTGATAACCGACAGCGTTGCCAGGGACCTTAAGCTTAAAGCAGGCGATATGATGACCATCCACGATAATATCGGCGACCCCCATGAATTTAAGATAAAGTCGGTGGCGCATGCCAATGAGAGGAACATCCTCTTC
>JAGCGE010000379.1 GCA_017649745.1 Clostridiales bacterium
AGGTTGTAGGCCATGTAGAGGCTCTTGAGCAGCCAGGTGAGAATGTAGTAGTTATCCGTAAGGATGGAGAAGAATATATCTATAACTGATCGCTTATCTGTTATTAGTTTGATCAACGGTTGTTCTGGATCACCAGAGCAACCGTTTTTGTTATGTGTATTTTATGAGAGAAAATATTATAAACAAAAAAAGAAGTGATCATTTGATCACTTCTTGGTGGTGCACCTTCAGGGACTCGAACCCGGGGCCCACTGATTAAGAGTCAGTTGCTCTACCATCTGAGCTAAAGGTGCGTTTTGTTTCGTCAACGTTGATTATTATATGTTTAGTGCCGCTTATTGTCAACACTTATTTTTCAACTTTTTCAAAAAAATCCTGCATATCTGTTGAAGCGAAATCTGATTCGAGCGGAAGCCTTACAGAACAGCCTTCTTTAGCCGATTTATAAATTCCGAGAAGAGTATCAACAGAAGTGAATCCTGCGTATGCATCAGCGATAGGTTGTGTGTTATTATCAATCGCATCCAAAAGATCAGCATAAATTCCTGTATGAGGGTTCAGTGCATATGAGAAAGACTTAAATCCACCCTTGGATAACTGCTTACGGATGTACTTGAAGTTCTGACTCTTTCCTTTGCCGTTTCTTATGTTGAGGGATGGCTTACCTCTCTTAAGACCTAATGATACAGAACCTTTCTCGCAGAATATGGAGAACATTGCTTCCTTATCATTAGGAAGTGTAGCTGTTGTTCCTTCAAGCATTGCAAGAGCTCCTGATTCGAGTTCCATGACAGCCATGCCTACATCTTCGGCTTCGATATTTCTCAAGCGACGTGCGAGCTTAGAAGTAACGGATACGGCCTTTGAGTCCATAAGCCATAAAAGAAGATCGATTGCATGGATAGATTGATTCATAAGAGCGCCGCCGTCACTTTTCCATGTTCCTCTCCAAGCAGCGGAATCATAGTAGTCCTGACCGTGACCCCAGCGTACACAGATTGTTCCGTGTGTGATCTTACCGAATTCACCGTTCTTAAGATCCTCGCGAAGGATTCCGACGATAGGGAAGTAACGGTAGATATGGCCCATAGCGATCTTCTTACCGACCTTCTGTGAAAGCTCATAGAGTTCTTTGCTCTCAGATGAAGACATTGTCATTGGCTTTTCGAGAAGGATATGTATGCCTTTATTAAGGCAGAATGTAGCGATCTTATAGTGAAGTCCGGAAGGAACTGTGATAGCACAGATATCAACAGATTCAGTATTGAGCATTTCTTCATAGTTAGCGTAGATCTTTACACCAACAAAACCGCGCTCGGCAAGGAGCTTTTTTGCTGCTTCCATATTGGTGTCAGCAACGCAAACAAGTTCGATCCTGTCCTTAAGTTTGGAATATGCCTTGAGGTGCTTCTCGGAAACGCGTCCGCAGCCGATGATCGCTACCTTGTATCTGTTCATAAAAAATCCTCCGTGTCCGCTTCAAATATGATTAGTTTATCATTTTGTTTGATAAAATACATATATACTTTTCGAAAAGGAGTCGGGCCTTATGAATATGCGAGATATCATTGCCAAGAAGAGATACAGCGAGGAATTGACTGACGAGGAGATAGCTTTTTTCGTCAAAGGCGTGACTTCGGGTGAGATACCTGATTATCAGACTTCAGCACTTCTTATGGCTATTGTCTTAAATGGTATGAGTGATCGCGAGATGACGACTCTTACGCTTGAGATGGCTAATTCAGGTAAAACGAATGATCTTTCATATCTTGGTTGTAAAGCCGTTGATAAGCACAGTACAGGCGGTGTAGGTGATAAGTGCACTCCTCTTATCCTTCCTCTTGTTGCTTCATTTGGTATCAAGACCGTTAAGCTCTCAGGAAGAGGATTAGGCTTTACAGGCGGTACGGTTGATAAATTCGAGTCGATCGAAGGATTTAAAGTAAGTATCGATGCTGAAGATTTCCCAAAGTGTATCGAGAGTAATGGAATGGTTATTTCTGGTCAGACTCCTGATCTTGCTCCTGCAGATAAGATCTTATATAGTCTTCGCGACGTAACTTCTACAGTTGATTCCATACCGTTGATCGCATCCAGTATCATGAGCAAGAAGATAGCAGGCGGTGCCGATGCAATAGTCCTGGATGTAACTTGCGGCGAAGGTGCTTTCATGAAAGATATCGATCAGGCTAGAGAACTTTCTAAGGCTATGATCTCGATCGGTAAACTCGCAGGCAGGGAAGTCGTATGTGTTATCACTTCCATGGATGAACCTCTTGGCAGGAATATCGGAAACGTTCTTGAGATGATGGAAGTTTTCGAAACGATAAAGGGTAATGGCGAGGAAGATCTTGTTGAAGTCGTAACAACACTTGCGGCACATATGATCAAGGTTTCAGATGCAAAGGAGAAAGACCTTTCGATAGATGAGATCAAGTCGATCTGTAAAGAGCGTCTTAAGGATGGTACTGTGCTTGAATATTATGACAAGCTCATTATCGGTCAGGGCGGACTTGTTCATTCGACAGGTTCACCATTGTACAAGGATTATCCTGATGAAGTAATGAAGCTCACAGCTCCTTGTGACGGCTATGTAACTAAGGTTCGTGCTGACATGATAGGTAAAGCTTCAGTAGAACTTGGAGCAGGACGATATACTAAGACTGATGAGATCGATTATGGTGCCGGACTTTGCATCTATAAGAAGATAGGTGACAAAGTATCAAAGGGTGATTCGATCTGTGCTTTATATAAGGGTAAGAATTCCGTCGTAGATGAAGACCGTCTCGAAAAGGCTGCTGAACT
>JAGCGE010000380.1 GCA_017649745.1 Clostridiales bacterium
CTATTGTTGTTTTGTGATGACTGTCCCAGATTCCATGTTGAGATCGCACCATAAGATGAAACGTTCGCAGCATTGGTTGTTGCATCTGTCACAGGTGTAAATTTCGCTGTGATATTTACACTTCCTGAAGCACCTTTGATCTTATATACGATCCTCGTATATGAGTCATTAGAGTTCTGTCCAGACACTGTCGGAGCAAGCGACCACGGGGTCGCGCGTTCTGTGTATAATTCACCATTTACTGATGATAAAAACTCAAGTTTAACTTGAATTGAAGCATTGTTTTTGGCTGATAATGTAACAGTGTTACCACTCACAGAAGCGTTCTGAGGCGTGTACATTACCCAATAAAGGTCTGATGTTCCCTTAAGTTCGACCTCATCACGAACAACGAGTGAAAGTCTGTCATCAGTCAGAAGAAAACCTCGCTTAGCACTTGATGCTTTCGCGCTTTGAAGTTCAGTCATATCGACTATCGCTTTAGCCTGATCGTCTGTTGACTCAGTCGTGATAGTGGCTTTCTTATTGAATTCATAACCGAAAGACGAAGTACTAGGATCTATCAAGAGCACATTATGTGCATCCGGTCTTAACCTGAATATCTTAAATCTTCTGTTATCTGATTCAGACGGTTTCATATATCCGGGAAGGTCATAGTTGTCCTTACCCATATCAACTGCCCATTTGACTCCAAGAGCATGATAGACAAAACTGCCCTGATCCATATGAACGAAATACTCGCGGACTGTCTTGCCTGCTTTGACTCCGACAAATGACTGCTTAGCTTCGAACACACTCCTGAATGTCGCGAATTCAGCATCTCCTCCGACGTGCATATCTCTGTCGATGTTTACAGTTTGAGTACTGCTGTCAGGAACATACCAGCAAAGGATCATAACATTCTTGGTATAATCATTTCCTGATCCGTCTTTAAGGCGGTCATAGATATTCTGTCTGAATCCGTGAAGATCATAATGCGAATCAAAGTATAACTCACCTGCACCTGTAATGTATGTGTCGTATGTATCGCTGAAACTAAATGCACCTGCATCTGATTCCATGCCATGAACGGCTCTCATTACCTTACCGTTAACAAATCCCGGACAAGTATCAAGTCCATAAAGTTTTCCTATAGATGTCTCCATAGAAGAAAAAGTAAATGACAGGTTGTCTATCGTATGGAGCATATATTCCATACCTTCTTTTGTCACTCCGTCAGGAGCGAACATATTAAGATCTTTTTCAAGACAGATGAATGCATCATGACAAAGAGACGATGTGAGTTTCGGATACTTATCCATCAGAGCAAGTGATGTCATGATGATGCCTGAATTTACGAATGGATTATGATTTTGATCAACAAATACACCTCTTATAAGTCCGTTATCACTAGTCTGTGACTTGGACGGAGAGTTGTTGGTGAAAGAGTCGTTAGCAGGTCTAAAGCACTGACGTTTTATAGCCTCTTCAAGAGTCGTTCTTCGATCGTTGCTCCACGCGTTATACATCCAGTCATAAGCGATCGCATAGCCCTGGCAGAAGATACCGAAATCAAGATCATGCCATGGATTGATATCAGGGAAAGAAGCTACTCTACTAATCATTACCCAAGCTGCATCAGCATACTTTGTTTCACCCGTAAGCTGATACATCATACCGAGTATCATCATTCTGTCCCTGAACTGATCTGCTGCTACGCCGCTGCCTCCGACACCCGGCATCCTTGTCTCGTAGCACTTGGTATATTTAAACAGATAATCCTCACTGGAAGAACCTGTTAACTGATTACACAGCTGCCTTCCTCTCGATTCAAGTTTGTTATACCACCATGATTTAGGATTGTTCTGATCTTTAACTTCTTTCTTGAGCTGACTTACTTTGCTCGAAGTGATCATGATCCTCGGATGAACTCCGTATGTCGAAGATCTCTGATAATCATTCAGGATCGTCTGAGCGGACGGACGAGCGTAACCGCCAATGTTTTCGAAACCATCGTAGACTTTCTTAGTATGGGATTCAAGACCGTCAAGATCATAACTGATGCAGACATCTGTTCTGGCATCGGCATAAACTGCTGAAGCAAGTTCAGACGGAATAACAGATGCAACAATAGCAGCGGCCATAAAGGTCGCCAATAACTTTTTAACACTCATTTCATTTCCCCCATGTCAACTGACGTTAACATGAGTCATTTTAACAGGTGCTAAAAATGTTATCAATTAGCTCTTTACATAAAAACGAGGTTAACCGTTGAGCTTCATCTGTTCTTTTCTGTACGGATTATTGGAGGTTGCATCGAAGCCCTTGAGAAGATAATCATCCTTCATATACTTTTCGATCTTCAGATCAAGGAAATAATTGCAGAAGACTATACCTACATATGTGATCTTAGTATTGCTGTCATCTGCTCCTTCAGGGATCATCGCATAGACAAATCCGCTATAACCGTTTGCCCTCATAGAAACGATATCATAACCGTCAGGTTCATCCGTTACAGAATACATTCCCTTATAAGGATCGATGCCGATAGCTGTGAGCCTATCCATTTCTTCAGCATAATCCTCGCCAAAATCGATCGTAAAATACGTGATATACTGCGCATCCCAAGGATTATAGTAAGTGAGCTGATACTCTGTGACATCTAAGCCATTGAGTGTCTGCGGAAGCACATCGAACATCTCACCGTTACCACCTGTAGGATCTTCGGTATGAATGTATTCATTAAATCCTGAAGGATCTTTCTGAACAACTTTTTGCGATAAGACAGAATCGAAAAACAATAATCCGGCTATGAACATTATGAAAAGGAAATTAATACTTCCCACTATCGAGAGGATTATCGTAATGATCTTTATCGTGTTTACCAGTTTCTTGTGCTTAGCAATCCTTTTTAGTGATCCGGTAACATATAAAGTTATGAAACTCATGATGCAGAACACAAAGAACGAAATGATAGTTGCAAAGATCCTTCCTATATTATTCGGATCATAATTGATCGTCTGAAGGACTAACGCCAGAAGGGAGAAAACAACTCCCACTACTCCGACTATCTGAATGATCCTTAAAAGGACCCTCTTCTCGTTACCTGCATAGTCTGCCATCTTATCGGCAACTTCTCTTAATTCACTGTCCATTTTCTCGCTTTTCCTTTCGCCATCAATGATCTCTCGGACATCCACATCGTAGAAATCCGCGATCTCGACCAAAAGAGAAATATCAGGCAGATTGTTTCCGGTCTCCCATCTGGAGATCGTTCTGTTACTGACATTGAATTCTTTAGCCAACTGTTCCTGAGTAAGACCTTTCTCATTACGAAGCTTCTTCAGAAACTGGCCGATCTTCTTCTGGTCCAAAATCGTCTTCCTCCTCAACGTTGATGGTAAAAGGTTATCAACCGATGTTGGAAATTAACACGACACAAAGCGAGAAATGCCGTATTTTCCAGTTTCAACAAGGTATGTCTATATAATAACAAAAAACCTCGGAACATGATTCCGAGGTTTGAATGTTCTTCTTTTCGAAAAAAATCAGAGAAGTGGTGTAGCGTTGTGCTGATCTCTGTCACTCTTCTTAACATGGATAAACATGTTGTGGAGAAGGTTAACACTTGCGAGGATAGCTTCACCCTGATTGAGCTTTCTAACGTGCTTGAGTGTGTAATCGTCAAGATGTGCCTCAACTGTCTTGATCTCATCGTTGAGCATGAGTCTGTGGATAAGGAGTGTACCAACCTGACCGAAGAGAACCTGTGATACGTCCTTAGCGCTCTGTGTTGTGAGGTAAAGGAAGATACCCTTCTTACGTCCTTCTCTTGCGAGGAGTGTAAGACCGCCGTGGAATTCCTTATCGGAATATCTGGACTTAGCATATCTGTGAACCTCATCGATAAAGAATACGAATGGGTTGATATTGTCTCTTGAAAGAACGAAGTTACTGATAAGGTCAACGACCATACCACCGATACCTTCTGCTGCACCGAGTGCAGAGGAGTCGATATAAAGACTTGTTTGTGGTGTATGCAAGAATTCATCAACAACGTCAAGAAGGTTGTTCATGTTAGGATCGTTAGAGAAGAACTTAAGGAACTTAGTATTTGTCATCTGATACTGGATCTTCTGAACGAGAGAAGCATTGGAGTTAGCCTTAAGTGAATCGTAGCAGTATCTGAAGTTGTAGTTGGAGTCTCTCTGTGGCTCACAGATTGACTCAGCCTGGATCTGCTCAGGGAGAAGATTGATATTAAAATCGCAATCCTCATTTGAAACTGAAGCGAGATTCTCCTGAACTTCGTCGATGCTCTCACCGACTTTTGTATAGTATGTAGACTCACCGATCTTCTTCATGTAACGAAGAGATGTGATAGCCTCGGAAAGAACGGCACCCTGGCTGCTGTTCTCAGTCTCGAAAAGTTTCTCCCACTGTGTCATTGTGATCTTACCTGGAGCGATAGTTGTATCAACACCAAGTGTAAGCTTTCTTACTTCTGTATCTGAGAATGAATCTCTGTACTCACCTGTTGGGTCAACGATGAGTGTCTTACGCCTTGTTGTTACGAGCTTATCAAGGATAGCAAGACCTGTTGTAGACTTACCACTGTTTGTGGAACCGATACACATAAGGTGACGGTTGAAGAGTGTGCTTGGCTTGATAACAACGTCTGCTTCTGCTCTGTTGATATATGTAGCAAATGAAGGAAGCGGTGTCTCATCATCCTGAGAGAACTCAAGAGACTCAAGGAACAACTCGTAAACTCTGTCAGTTGCAAGATAAACTTTATCAGTAAGGCCGAGTGTATGGAAACCAGCGAGCTCAAACCTGTTGGAATCTGTAGGCATAAGAGAGATAGTATCGATACTGATCTCGTGATAATCATCTGTATTGGACTTATCGATATTCATCTCAAGAATACTTTTTCTTGAAGCTTTATTCTCGAAAACTTCACCAAGGAACAATCCTTCAGTTGAATCAACTACTACAAAATAATTGATAGTATTAGGCAAAAATGATTTAGTTAATTTTTTTCTATTTGTCATCAACTCAAGGTTCTCTACTTGAGCGATGCTGTTGCTTCTGTAAACCTGAGTTACAGTTCCGATGTAGTAGTCCTGAAGATTGAAGCCCGAATAAAGTTCTTCGATTGTCATTTTATGCGCCTCCGTAAGTAGTTTTAGTGCATCTGATCCGAAAAATGAAAGTCCCCCGTGCGTGAGTGAGATACATAGAAAAAACCCTTGAGACCTAATAGCATCAAGGGTTTTTTTACTGGAGCCGATTGCGAGACTCGAACTCGCGACCTGCTGATTACAAATCAGCTGCTCTACCAACTGAGCTAAGTCGGCATTTCTCTCACGCGAGATGTAGTATACATTTTAGCAAGGCGTATGTCAACAACTATTTTTATATTCTCAAAGAAAAAATTTTCAAGTATTTATGACTTATTATCTATCGATACTATACCAGGCAGATTTCGGCCTATTCCCTTACGATCAAGACCATATCCGAGAAGCCAACTGTCATTGATTTTAAAGCCCGTATACTCTATCGGAAGATTAAGAAGAAGCCTGTCAGGATTAAGGAGCATCGTGCAGACTTTGATGCTCTTCGGATGCTGAAGTTCAAGATTGGAGATCAGGTATGCAGTCGTAAGACCGGTCCTTATAACATCCTCAACAATGATCACATCCTTACCTTCAAGATCAGCATCTACATCCTTGGTGATCTTCACGCGACCTGACTTATTCGTAGTATCAGGAATATTTGCGAAACCGACCGTATCGACGAAC
>JAGCGE010000381.1 GCA_017649745.1 Clostridiales bacterium
ATCAGCTTTCTTCTTCACGTCAGTACAGCTCTTTGCCATATGCTCAATCGAGAAATCATAGTTAGAATTATAGTTATTGTTCGGCCCGCCATATCTATTACCATAGAATAACACGCCTTTAATTGCTCCAATGCAATCAGCACCATAATAGCCTTTATTAGCATAATCCATGAGATACTGCTTATTAGTAATATCTGGATTCTGCTTATTAGGCTTTTTATACCAATCTCCTACGGAACCGCTTCTGTTAGCTTCTTTGTTAATGCTTGCATCAGTCAGGAGATAGTCGGCCATAGCCTTAGCATATTTTTCATGGCCAATGTATTTAGACAATTCATTAACCAGTTCCAGATTCGTCATCGGCTTTCTCCTTTACATTGCTAACAACTTTCCAATTTTTCCAGAATTCTTTACTAGATCCCTTAATAAGTTCTCCGAGAAAAACACCGAAAGCTCCAATAATCATTACAACGATGTCCATCCAACCAAGATTTAGAGCTCTTCCGACAACTGTCAAAAATACAACCAATGCCGGAATGAATGTTGTAGACACATACTTTATAATGTTATACCATTTATTGCTTATTTGCAAGTTCATGAAGTTTCGCCTCCATTCTCTTCTGATTTTGTTCAAGCTGATCAAGTCTATAGAGCATGACAGGTACATTTTTAATCTCTTTGCTTATCTGAGCAACCTCTTCTGCAATTCGATTGAGCTCTGTAGTAGTCACTGCCTGATTAGCTTGAAGATCATACTCAATCTTTCTATGTGACAATAGATTTGTGATGATCACGCCTACTAAGGATAGTACTGCTACGACAATTGCTGTGATGTCCATAAGCGTTACCTCCTTTCTTTAAGTATCAAAATTCCATATAAGCTCGCTAATAACAACATCTGTGGAGTTACCATCTCCAAATCTAAGAAGACCGTGGAATACTCCTTCAGTCCCAAGATAGCCTGTTGTAGGAATAACAAAGCTATTATTAGAACCTGTTACAGAATAGCGAGTTGTAGGATCTGAATCCGAATAAACTTCCATGCATCTAATAGTTACTTCGTCAGTAATATGAATAATAGGTCTGTTAGAAGTATCTGTATAGTGCCAGCTGAATCCGATAGATCCCAAACCGTTGAGAGTAATATTTTTAGCAGTTGCCGAGGAACTTAAAGACAGTGAAGTAACCGTTTCAGGTAGCTCTTTAACTACAAATCTAAATTTCTTAAGAACTGTAGAGGATTGTCCTCCAGTTCCATAAATTTTTGCTTCAATTAAACCTGGTACATTAAATACAGAATTAGGTATCTGCATCATATCGTTACTAAACGAACCGCTATCTAAATCCAAAGAATATGTCAAATTCTTGAACGTAGTAGCTCCTGGATTAATTGTATCAAGCAGATGCAAATAATTTCCTTTTTCGCCTTTATAGCGATGAGGAATGTAAATATCTGTAGAAGGACCAAATTTTAAGTCAATTGTATTTTCATCATAAGTTTTCTTAGCAAAAACAATAGGCGCATAATAGGCCATATAAGTATCTTCTTCAGCTGGAGTAAGATCGTACGAACTATAATAGTTGTAACCTTTATCTCTTGCTACCCATGGCTGATAAGGACTATTATTATTTCTCATATAATTTGGCTTTGATGACCAAATCTTTTTATTAGTAGTACCATCCATATAAGTCTTATTTGGAATGATACCTCTTTTAGGTAATGAGATCGTAGCATTTGAAAAATCAACTGTGTAATTTTGAACATCGGAACTTATAGCTCCGCTAGGATAATCATAATTTACTGTTTTAGGTGTAGTATTTCCACTTACATAAATATTAGCTGCTTTAAAGACACCATAACCAGTCTGTGACCATTTAGTACCGTCAGTTGTTTTTCTCCATTGATCAGATAGATAACAAACATTTGAACTATTTTTATACGCAGTCCATATAGCCGCATACTCCAAAGTACTTCTATCTTGTAAAATGCTTATTTCAAAGTTACCAGTAGGAGTATCTCCTGAAAACTCTCTAACAATAGTAACTACCATTTGTATAGGCAAGTTATTATCGTGAGCTTTAGCATATTCAATTAATTCAGCAAGACTATAGCTAACACGATAGTCAACGCCCCATGAAGATGACCTTCCTTTATAATTAATTACTTCATTGTATACGGAATCTCCATAAGTTTGCTTAATCTCGTCCAAGAATTCACTCAGATCAAGAGGGTCAAGCCTAACTACACCCATAAGCTACACCTCCTATTTCATTCTGGAAGTGTGTTCTTCGATCAGCCATTCATCTTTAGTTCTCTGATCTTCATAAGACTTAAGAACAAAGCTGGTAGTAGGCGGATCAAACTTAAGTTTAACGTCCAACCATACATAATCTTTAACCATACCAGCTAAGATTCTGTCGGTTGTAATCATATCCCAAGTCTGTTCACTGTTGGTGACGTTCAAGGGCTCAGCTCCAACACCAAGCCCACACAAACGAGCCAAAGCACTATTAATCAAATACAGTATGTCATTCTTATACTCTGTAATACCGGCGTCTGCGCCAAGCATAGACATAATACTATCCAAAATGCTCTCGCTCATATGTGTATCTCCTTACTCAGCTACAATATACTGTTCCATGACATAACCTTCTTCATCATCTACAGTACACTTAGCCCAATTTTTAACAATTTTTTCCACTTTGATCTCAGTTCCAACAGGAAGAACTTTAAGAACATCTCCCTTCATACTAGGACGATTACGGAAGTTAAGAAGCACTTTGTTTTTATAAACCTTATAAACGGGCTTCTTCTCTTCAACAACTTCTTCAACGGGTTCTACGTTCTTTTTGATAGCCATAATTCATTTCCTCCATAGTGTGGTATCATTAGGTGTTCTTTCCACTAAATGGTACTTATCTCTTGTATTAGTACCAAAGTGTATCATGTTATGTGTATCTTTTGAAACTGTTACCAGATTCAACGGGTTAAACATTGCATCAATATCCCCATTTTGAATTTGTTCAAGTGTTAACGGATTAATATGATGCACCACAGGGACTCCAGTAATCAGATAATAGTCGTCGTTCATTGCTAAATCATGTCCGCCATCTCGGACAATGATCTGGTTTCTAATTTCCTTCCACTCTTTTGACAAGTAGAAGTTTTGGTTAACCCAACGGTTAAAGTCAAATGTTTCTATTCCAATCTTACTATTTGTTTTCAAATACTTAACTCTCTCTTCAAAAGTTGGGATCGTAATAAGTTCATTATAACTAAGCATAATTGAGTACCTCAACAAAATAGATAGGACTGCCAAAGAACTAAAATTGACAGCCCTTTCTTCACTTATTCGTACCTCTGTGCCATTCTGCTAAGTTCAGCACGAGTCTGGTCATCCGGAGCAGCGTCCATCAATCTACGCAACTCGCCCGACATATCAGCACTGCTATAACGACCCATAGAGTCGCGTCTAGCATTACCGCCTCTGCCACGAGCATAGGAATATCCATCGTTCATGCTATACTGTCTGCCACTATAGCCTCTGGCGTTACTATAACCGCCATTGTATCCGCTATAGCCATCATACTCTTCAGCACCAAGAATTTTGTCAATGTTCTTGATCGTATGAGCAAGCTTATCGATGATGTCCAAACTAGCGACATCAAGCTGATCAGCCTTAGAATACTCTTCAAGCTCCTTGCACAAAGTCTCTTTAAGTTCATAAAGTTTATGCATACGTTTTCTCCTTTCTATGCAATTCTTGAGAACGTCAAATTTGCGTTCTGAACTTCGATTACAGGCGTTGGCGTAACAGCCACATCGTCACTTCCCGAAACATACTCAACAGACAGAGAGAAGCAACATCCCTTAGGCACTTTGATTATCGCAGTGCTAGTGACATTACCATATGTGTCTACTACTGTCGGAGTATAGATTGCTCGGCTAGTAAGTCTGGGTTCTCCATTTACCGCAATCGAGATTGCAATTGGTGTGATTGCTCCTCCCGTAGGAATTGCAATGTTGCCGTTAAAGGTTACTTGGTATGTTGCGAATGAACAACAAGGATTATTGACGATTCCACGCAGGATAAAAATTCCAGTTTCATCTTCATGGTAAATATACCCTTTAGTGCATGGAATAGATGCTGTAAAAATAATCGGTGCATTCAGATTGACATCTTGTACCGTATTAGCAAGATACTCTGCCATAATCGTCTACCTCCTTATGCGCAACCATACCCATTGTAATTAGGACAACAATTAGGATTCTGCACAATATAGGCAGGACGAGGAACAGGTGCAAGATACTGCTCAAGAGCAGCGGTCTGCAATGCATTGTCAGCGAGAAGTGCCTGAGTCTGAGTTCTCTGAGAAGAAGCAAGCTGAGCCATCTGAAGCTCTCTCTGGAGTTCAGCGATCTTCTCGTTCTTCGAATCGATCTTATCTGTGCACATCTGATCAAGAATTCTCTGAGTAGAAGCAGTATTTGCTTCAATAATATCTCTGAGAGCATCAGAAATCGCAGCGCGATCAGCGCAATTCTCTGTAGCAACAGTGTACTTAAGATCCGAAATGCTTGCACGATTTTCGCAGCAGCAATTCTGAAGAGAACTCTGAATTGCAAAGTTCTGGTTCATACTAGCCATCTGCCGTGCATTGTCAGCAATCTCAGCCTGTGCAAAACTATTGCAAAGCTGGTTGCTAAGTCCAAAAACGCCGTCACGAATAGAAGTAATATTCGTGTTCAGCTGCTGATTCTGGAAGCCATTACTGATCTGATCGGACTGATTGAGCCAAGGATACAGGCCATTAGTACCACCTCCAAAACCATTGTTGTTTCCCCAGCCATTGTTTCCAATAAGTAGGAACAACAGCAAGATCCACCAACCATCTCCTCCGATTCCACCGAATCCGGAGTTGTTAAAACCGCCATTGGCGGGCTGAACGAGCATCGTCGTGCCCATTCCTTCGCTTTCTGTTAAAGCCATAGTTTTTCCTTTCTACCGATAACTTTGTCGGTCAGGGCTTCAGCACCTTTGTCTGAGCCGTGTTTAAATTATTTTATACTAACGTCCTGTGCACCGAACGCTGGTATCTGTTGAAGTTGCTGTGCCATCATCACAGCTTGGTTATAACGTTGCGGGTTCTGTTGCATAAGCTGCATTACCATTTGCTGAGGATTTCCTCGAAAACTCTGAGCGAATTGTACAAACTGCTGGTATAGCTGCTGGTAGTTTTGCATAGCACCCATTTGTTGCATCGGAGGAAACATTATTCATCATCCCCCTTTTTCTTAGAACGTTTAATCGAGAGTCCATCAAGATCTTCTCTGAGTTCTCTTATTTGATTGTACAGATCATCAAGATCTGATTTGGCAACATAATCTGGAATCTCTGCAACTGCAACCGGTTCGTCTTCCCTTGTATATCTGAGAATTGAAGTAGTTACTCGTCCCATGTTATCTGCCGTTTTAACGTAAATACGTTTTGCTTCTGTGTCGCATAAAGCCACCGTTGTGCCTGGAGCGACATACCAAGATTTAACAGCATTCTCTCCTTGAACTAGAACAAAAGTATTATTTTGATTCTGGTTTAGAGAAGAGTAAGGATTAGCTGTGTAGCTTCTTGGCTGGTAAAAGTACGGATTTGAATAGTCCATCATTCTTTGTACCAGTAATACTGTGGAATGCATTGACTGCTATCCCAAGTATCATAAATGTTGCCGTCTACAACTGTTGCTACATGCCCTTCAAAAGAAAGTACAAAAGTTCCTTCCGGATTATCTTCACAGAAGTCTTCTGCTGTGTAGCATACTGGGCAAGTATCCGGAATAGCTTTACGATAGAATCCTTTCATCCTAAGCACTGAGCCCCAAACAGCATTAGAATCGGGCATATCGCCCATCGCAACTGCTGACGCAACTAGTAGAGAATAAGCAGATTCCCATGAAATATCTAGAGCTTTTGCTATAGCTCTTACAGCGCAGTCTTTGACTCTGCGTGCTACAGGATTGGGATTATACTCAATCCACATGTATTTTGGCATTACTCCTTTCATAAAATATTTATAATAATTGCTCAACCTTGTGCACTAGAAAGAGCATTATTATTTAAAGAGGTATGGGGGCTCCCCATGGGCTCGAGAACCCCCGTATGAAGAATTGACCATTGACGAAAACAATGACTAATTTTAATTAAGGCTCCTCTGCTATGTAAATATCTCTCTTCAATTCTTGTCCAGTTGAAGACAGAACAATGCAAATTGTGGAGTGCCGTGTTTCATGACGGTATGCCAGTTCCTGATGATACCGTGCAAGAAGATCGTTCCAATTTTCAAACGTATATGACGCCAAAGTACTATTATTTTGAATAACGATTAAATACCACTTCATTATTTATTCCTCCGGTTTCTCATAGAAATCTCTACAAATCTCATTACCCTTAGCATCTGTAATAATGCATACTGTTGAAGTACGCTCACTCGCATTACGGTATGCTAATTCGTTATGGAATCTTACTAGAGCGTCATCATAAGAATTATAGCTAAAGATAGCAGGGATTGAATAATTCTGAATAATAATTAGAAAATACATAGTAATCCTCCTTATGATGCTGCTATATAAGTAAAGCCGGCATAAAGTGCGCCTGAAGGCGGTGCAATAAATACTCCTTGTAAATAACCATCAGTTGTTATCTTCAAAGGTACCGACTTATTTGAAGGGCCAGTTCCTGAAAAAATTACAGTTACAGAAGGCTTAGGCAAGCCAGAGAAGTATGTTTTGTCTGCAGCTGCTCCACTAGACGTAACAGTAATTTGACTTGTGGTGTATATAGTAACTACTCGGCCATATTTAACATACTTTATTTCACCAGCGGAGGTATTTGTAGTATTTCTGGTAGCAGTTCCACTAGAAGTAGAAATGCTAACATCAATAGTCCCGCTAGAAGTAATAGGGCTTCCACTAATACTTACACCCTTGCTTCCGGTTACAGCTACTGAAGTTACAAAATTGCCACTTACAAGCGAAGACGGAATCGATGTACAAGCTGCAGGTCTACCGCTTGAGTCAATATACACAGGAGATGTCGCCGATCCAATCGAAGCCCATTCTGGAGCATAAACATTACCAGAACTATTACGATAAATAATCCACTTGCTACTAGCTGTATAAGTTGAAGTGTCTGTTAAACTTGACGCATATCCACTTGACCAAAGACCCTGACTTCCTGCTGCCGAGATTTGATAGGCTACACTAATTCCCGAAGTGCTACCGATTGCAAATGACCTTGCGGCAGTTGTAGAGTTGATGCTAACACCTCTGTCTGTTAGGCTGAGCGAACCAGTCATAGTGTCGCCTGTTTTTTGCACAGACGATTCTTTTAGAGCAAGTTCGCCGTCTTTGTTCGGAAGTGTGTATGTTCTATTTGCTGTCAAAGAATTTCCAGTGTCGGCAAATTGTGCATAAAAACTTTTTTGTCCATATAATCTTAAAACACCGGCATTGCATCCTTGATCTGTTCCAGCTACTTTTGCATTACCTGCTATAAAATAAGAATATATATTAGAAGTTATAGAAGAAGCTCTTTCAAGGTGTAATTCGCCGCTTGACGGTTTATAATACAAGCATTCATTTTTTCTAGTTCTTGAAACCTTATCAACTGAATCACGACCGGTATTCTCTGAAAATAAAATTTGATAATCATTAGCGTCATTTGTTCGAATTTGTTTTATTACATTACCAGCAGAACCTGTAAATCTTAATAAAATCCAATCACCATATGTATACTCGTTAGGAGTACTACTTGCTGATACATATTGGTAATACATTCCGCCATTATAGGTTGTAATTGTCCTACTAACATATGCATAGGTACTTGGAACACTTGCTACTGTAGCAGTAGGATATTCAACTTCCATTCTAAAAGCTGATTGTGTTGGGCAATTTGTTAATGTCTCAGCTGTTGTTGATAAAGCTACATAATATGTACCTCTTTTTAAATATGTAGTTGTGTTTAAATCAGCATTAGCAGGAATAGCTGTTGCCCAATTAGCGGTAAGAGTTTTAAATTCTTCAAATAAATTTCTTCCATTTATTTTGAGTTCTGTTTCAGAAATTTTACCAGTAGTACCAAAATTCAATGCACCCGTCATAGTACCGCCGGATTTAAGAATATAGTCTGTGAAATCATAACTACATTCTGTTGGAGCTCCGCTAGTGCTAATATATATAGGCTTAGATGAAGTACCAACTCCAGAACCGCTGGGGACAGTTAAAAAAGTAACCGGATTACCCCATGTACTGTTGAGCCTTTTTCGCATTTTTGGTACTCCACTTGCACCATCTGGAATATAGATTTGTGTATCGTATGCTCCACTATTATCCCACATAAATGTAAGGACATAGCCGTCATTCGAAAACGGATTAGATACAAGAGTAGAGCTTGCTATATCTAATCTCATATGAACTTTGTCATTAGCGTACATATGAGAAAAGTTAATGTCGGCTAATCTCCCTTGCGATGCTTCTAACCAATGCGTATAAGTACTTCTATTTACATCTCCGCAAGCAACAGGCTTTCCTACAGAATCAATATACACTGGAGTGTTTGAACTTCCTGTTGAAGCCCATAATGGAACATATACATCGCCGGCGGAATTGCGTCTAATAATCCATGCTGGACTAGACGTATATGTGCTTGGGTCACTACTATCAGTGTAATATCCAGATGAATAAATTCCTTGGTTTCCTGTTGAGTATGCTTGTAAATAAATGGAATTACCGCATGTTGAGTCGACAAAAAGAACTCTGTCTTGTATATGCAAAGATCCAGTCATTGTATCTCCGGACTTAAGCACATAAATACTTGGATCAAATGTACCCGTAATAGTTTCACCAGCTGCATTATGGGCAGTATAACCGCTCATAAGAGTGGTAGGTGTAACTGTATCGTTGCGAAGGTCGAGAATAGTCTCATTGCCTAAAATAACATGATTATTTGCCATACTTTACTCCTTATCCGATAGTAACAGTATAGCCTCCTGCTGCATTCAGGACCCTCGTTACCGGAATGGCATTCACAGTTACCTGGCTCAAGTAATCATATCCTGTTCCAGGAAGAATAGTCTGAGCTGAAAACGTCGGGGTAGCTGTTGCCGTTGTTACAGAAATAGCTTCGCCTGTATATGTTCCTGTTACACCAAGAATCTCCACTCCAGCTTTAATATTGCCAGGAGTAATTTTAGACTGTTCTGTAGAGTCAATACTTGCTGTACCAGAGCCATCATGATAACCTTGAGGGATAGTATAACTACCCGCTACTGTTGAGATTACACCAGTTACTCCTCCTCGATTAGTCATGCTACCTGTTACCTTGACGCCATTAACATAGGCTGTCTTTGTATCAAGGATCTCTGCAGCAAGAGCGTTTGCGTCACTTGTATCAGCATCGTAAGTACATGATCCAACGACTGGTGCGCCATCTGCTCCGTGAGCTGTATAACCACTAAGCAATGCTGCGGCGGTAACTGTATCAGGAGTAAGGTCAATAAGTACTTCACCGGTAGACAATACTACCTTACTATTATATGAATCGGGCATACTTCCTCCTATCCGATAGTAACAGTATAGCCACCGGAAAGATTAGTGACTCTTGCTACACCAATCTCTTTGACTAATACGTCACTGCGCATCGATTTGTTTTCTGTATCGAGCTCCTGATCTTCGTACTTAGGTACAACAATGTAAGGGCCCTCGTACCAAGGCAGGAGTTTACTTTCTCCATAAAATATGTCAAGATCTATGACGATAGCTTCAGTGTCTACTTCAGCGACTAGTTCTATACCATCATAGCATTCTAAGTCTGCATGAACGTAGTTTGAAGCTACGCTGACTTCGGCTTCTAATTGCTGTCCTCCAACAAATATGTCAGAATCTATTATTAGTATCGGCGCTAAGTCGAAGTCGACTAATAAAGATCTGTCAAATACTTGCATCTACAAGAAGTCCACTAACATCATCACCAGTAAAGCTTATATTGTAAACTCCGGTTCCGCGCCGCTTCGTGCCGATTCCAAAGCGACATCTAATTTTTGCTGTGGACTTTGTGTTGAAGGCAAGCGTCTCTTCTTCAGTCATCTCATAATTAATACTATTATCTTCAGTATCAATTGTTACATCACTAAGATGTTTAATGAGTTCATGGGCTTCTTGCCAGATCTTAAGTTCAAGAATCTCAATTGTATTTACTTCAAGATCAGTTCTCTTAAGTCTAATCTTGATAGGAGGTGTCGTACCTCTTAGGATCGGGCCTGTAGCCATATGTATACCTCCTAAATTATGTCTGAATAATCGGTCTCGCTTGAAGCTATAATCGTAGAACCATAATGAGTGAGAGCCTGTTTAACTTCCTCATAATCTACGGCCTGTTTCTTAGCTTCGTTAATCGCATCGACCTTAGCTTTCTGAAGATTTACTCTAGAATGCAATTCTTCAATCTCATAACGGTTTCTTTCAGAAGCTAACTTTAAAAAGTGAACCAATTCTGCAGAAGTAGCCGTTCCATTTCTAATTCTTTCCTCTACAGCAGTCAATGCGAGGTCACAAATACGCTTTTCTCGCTGCTGATCAGAAACATCTGGAGCTCTTCTTTTCTTTTTTGCAGAGGTTCCGTCTACTATTGTAACCACTTTTGCCATGTTTGCACCATCTTTCTGCATAGAAAAAACCGGAACTATTTGCCTATTTTTCCCTCCGGAGAAATTTTGAAG
>JAGCGE010000382.1 GCA_017649745.1 Clostridiales bacterium
AGTGTTCATAGCCAATGCCATTATCATCGCTGAAAAAGTAATAGCCATCACTCATAGTGTTATTACTCAGGTTTTCTGTAACTTCTTCTTCGGTTGAAGGTGTAGCATAGAAAATATTACATTTGTTTGTAGAGATCTTTATTCTTTCAATATTCTCTCCTGAAATGAAAAATATAGGGTCTATATGCATCAAATCACCACCATGTGAATTCATTTCCAGTGACAAGCCTACGCATTCTCCCGATGTTACATCTTTAGGTAGTTCCGCTGCGTATGCAGTTAGTGCAAAGATGTTGTTTTTTGGAACAATGCTTTCGTCTGTTCCGTTTGATGATTTTCTGGAAAAGGGTCCACCTAAGATAAATAATCCTGCAACAACAACTAATAGAGCTACACATGCAGCAAGCCCACAAGCCAATACTTTCTTTATATTCATTTTGACAGCCTTTCTTCGTATTTGAATTTCCGATTCATCAATTTCTGGAGAAAGAGCTTGCTCTAAGATTTGATCCAAACGTTCTTCAGTCATATCCTAATGCCTCCAATCTTTCTTTTAATACTTGTCTTGCTTTTTTCATGCGGCTTTTAACTGTTCCTTCAGGTATGCACAGTATTTTCGATATTTCATTAATTGACATATCAGCTGAATAAAACAAATGAATAGGCAGCCTAAGATCTTCAGGTAAGTCAGCAACTAATAGTTGCACTTTATTCATTTGATCTTCGTGCATAACAGAAAGCTCAGGTGAAGCTACAGATTCGATCGATTCATAGTTTTCTATGGAATCCATACTTTCAGTAAGATTAAGTCTGCTTCTGTTAGCAAGCTTCCTGCATTTGTTTTTCCAAAGCAAGATTGCAGTGGACAAGGCATAACTCTTCACGTTTTGTTGCGAATCTAAGTTGTTCTTCTTTTCTAACAGTTTTAGCATGGTATCCTGATATAATTCATCGCCAGACTCTTTGTTTCTGCAAGTCATCCTGCAGAATCGAAGAATATCTTTGCCGTTATCAAGAACAAACTGCTCAAATTCGCAATCATTCATTACAAGCTGCCTTTTCCTTTCTTTGACCGGTCATAAGAGTTTTGCTCTTATACTTATATATTGTCGTAATTGATGCTCCGGTTTATGAGATGCTATGTTTTATATCGGAATTCGCTTTAATAGACAAATCTGCGACAATGAAACACCTGATATTTAGGAGTCTCAGGCAATTCTTATGTCTAAAACACCTTTTTTACGACAATTATTTAGCTTAACATTTGCTTTAAATGACTATCATTGACGAAATCGTTCTCTGTCTTAAATGTCGGTTTGAATAAGACAGAGAAGGCTGTTTTGGGAATACTAATTGAAAATCCGAACAGGACAGCAGATGAACTTGCCGTTGAAATAGGAGTTACAAAACGTACAATAGAGAGATCCTTTGTCAGTCTTCAGAAGAAAGGAAAGATTGAACGAGTTGGATTCAAACGTGATGGAATGTGGATTGTTGTGAGGTAATATACTGAAAGTATTTTTGACCGAAATTTTGACCGAAAATATCAGTGTCCAACTGACTTTATTAATATAGTTTCCCATGTTCTGAGCCGACTTGAGCTTCATATTCTTGGATATGTGTCCCCGTATCGGTCAAGTGTGTTAATGAGTCACATTTCATTATCCTTTAGCAAAAAATCAAACAGGTTCATGATGAAAACACCATCCTCATTGTAATGTGAAATACCATCCTTGACGATAATGATCTTTCGGAATGAATCTTTGATCTTGATAATAGAGGCTTGTTCTTGTTCCATCTTATTCTTATCAGGTATTGATAATGCAGATTGGAGATAAAGCCTATTAGACCCACGGTTACATACGAAATCCACTTCAAGCTTTTTCTGCCTTCTCTGATCATTTTCATCGGTGTAATAATGATCTACAACACCAACATCAACGTTGTAACCTCTGATAAGGAGTTCGTTATAAATGATGTTTTCCATCAAATGTGTTTCTTCAATCTGACGGAAATTCAATAATGCGTTTCTTAATCCTACATCAGTAAAATAGTACTTCACAGGAGTATTTATGTACTTCTTTCCCTTAATATCGTATCTTTTAGCTTTCGAAATAAGAAATGCATCTTCGAAGTAATTCAGGAAGTTTTTAATGGTCTCCTGATGAACAGATACTTTTTTTTCTGACTTAAAAGTGTTTGCAATTTTCAAAGGATTGGTAAGTGAACCAATATCAGAAGCAACCAGATTCATTAAGTCTTCCATTTCGGCTTCATTCCTAACTTTGTTGCGATCAACAATATCTTTGAAATACGTTTCTTTAAAAAGGTTCTTGAGATAATTGGACTTGTCTTGCACGTTTTCAATCGTGACCTGACCAGGCATGCCACCATAGGTAATATATTCCTGCCAAGCAGAACTTATATCTGCTATCTCAGATTTAACCGGAAAGGACATTGGAAAAACTGTTCCGGTAGAGTGTTTATTTTGGTAGTATTCCCAAAACTCTGAAAATGACAATGGATACACATGCACCTGATCACCACGTCCTCTGAATTCCGTAATGATATCTTTGGATAAAAAACGGGCATTGCTGCCAGTGACGTAGACATCCACGTTTTCTCTTTTCAAAAGAGAGTTCAGCACTTCTTCGAAGTTTTCCACGAGCTGAACTTCATCGAGCAAAACATAGTACATCCCATTATCAAGGAGTTTTTCTTTGATGTAATAGTACAGTTTTTCCGGATTTCGATATGCTTTGTATTCGATATCATCCATTGCCATGGAAATAATATGATCGTCATCAATATTTTGCTGCTTCAAATAATTGTAAAACAGATTAAATAGCAGATATGACTTACCGCACCTTCTTACTCCGGTAATTATTTTTACCATTCCGTTATGCTGTTTTCTTATCAGTTCATTCAGATATATAGGTCTATCCATTTTTTCTCCTGTAATGAATATTTTGTTGTGTTATCAGAGAAATATTCACTAGAATTATACTTCGATATTGCACCGAAATCAACTTCTACTGAATATTATACCGAAAGCGCAGCAAAATATTCAGTATATAAGAGAATATGAGAAGAATAGGCATATAACCTGTTTAGAAGACTCTGTGATCAAATCAAAGAAGAACAAGTGGTCTGACTAATTTTTGGAACTTATACGATTGTTATAAGTATAAAAAAGCTAAAACAAAAATATCACAAATTTGCACTAATTCCTAAACGAATACAACAAAAATACTCGAAACGTTTTTTGCTTTTTGGGCGCATTCAAAAAAATTTTACTATACCGAAAAATAGCGAACAATCGATATATTCTACGAAATATATCGGGAATAATTGTATGACTTTTTTGGAAGTTTTGGTTGATGCAAAATCTTGTTCAGATTATGATAATTACAGATTTACGTAAATTTAAATATTTTGTCCAGGAGGCACCATAATGAAAAGTACATCAGGAAAAAAACGTAATATAATCAAGGCTGTAATTTGCACTGTTTTAGTAGTAGGAGCATTGGGAAGTAGTGTTTTCGCAAGCCCAACTTTCTGCAATGGTTTAGTTTGTAAATATACACAGTCCGGTTTGAAGGGTATCGGTTATACCGCATATGGAACAACTAGATCTTGCTTCCATAAATCCACTGATTATCTGACATCCGCTTCTAAGGTCTATACGAAGACGTCTTCAGAACAGTATTCTTCACTGAGATCAGAAGCCAAGCAGGAAAAATGGGGACTATATGGTCATACCGGAAAATACACAATTACACGTTGGTTGTAATTCAGTTTGTATTTGAAAATCTATTATATAATTCGGAAGCTGTAATGCTACAGCTTCCGATTTTTCTTAAATCGATATGAAAAAAAATAAAATCTTTTGCCTAATAATCTTTGTAATCTATCTCATTGTCGCATCATTTGTTCATTTTAACTCGATTATCAGTAATCAAATTGAATATGGTAAGACTATTCTTGTCGTATCACAGACTGAATATCAGAATGGTGATTTATTCACTTCTATTGATGATGTGATGTTTGAAAACGGGATTGATTACATTGTAAAAAGAGGCAAATGGAATTCAGGAAAACTAATTGAAACTTCTTACTATTCCACAACTATGTCCCCTGATTTCCTTAACATAAATATGTATTCCGAGACAGCTCCTCGAGAGATTTTTGTAATAAGTAATTTTGACAATGAAGATGAAGCAGTCTGCTACAGAATGTCTCCGTCTCCGGTATTTTTCAGGTTTTCCATATATCATATTTCAGAACTTCAACATGATAATCTGTCCAGCTTAACGATCTTGATTCCGAATGAGAATCTTGATAAAGCAATGTCAGTATTTAACTCACTAAATATCAATGTTGAAAAGGATGTATCCGTGAATTACGGATCAGGAATCGTCCTGGGTGAGTATCTGACAGGTATATTGTATTTAATGGCTTCATTATTCTATGAATTGTCATCAGGAAAACGTCACATGCTTTTGAAAATGGACGGATATAGTTCATTAGACATTGCAATCCGTGAATTCAAAACGGACATTAAAATTATAGCTGCCAGTCTGGCGGTTGCTGTTATTGTCGTATCAGTCTTAGCCCTCTCTGTTTTCAGGGCTTCTCCTTTTCATTACTTGCTCTCGCAGTTTAGCGTTGCACTATTTGCCGTTCAGATAATATGTATATCTTTCGTCATATCGGTAGTCATACCGATGCTTCACAACCGATATACTTACGTTATCGGAAACAAGCCTTTGAAATTTAACTATCGCGTTGGATTGATAGTCCACTTGCTGTCATTTTCAATATTTCTTGCGATCATACTTTATGCCATACAGTCAACGATCATCCCTATGTATATTCAGAAGAGGGAGATTAGGAAGATAAATGAAAAAATAAACAACATGGCCTTGTTCGACATGACCGGCGATGTTGACAATGAATTATATAGATACTGTGAATTGAATTCGGAGAAAGCAGTAGAAATGTTTAACTCACTAAACGAGGATTACGGTGCTATATATATTGACTCATCATTGATGGGGTATAGTGCCGAGGATGGAAAATATATTTGGGAGATGCAACCTTCTGAATATAGATTTCCGGAAATCAGAATCAACGAAACTTACCTGTCAGAGAATCCGATTTATTTTCCAGATTGCGGAATGATAACTTCGGAAGATCTTGATCCAAACAGTGTCAATATTCTTATACCTGACAAATATGATTATTCCTCTTATGAATGGAAATATGGATATCTGAAATCAGAAGGTTACTTCGGTAATCTGGAATTGAACTATATAACCTACGATTCAGATTCTGAGATCTGTCTTTATTCAACGGAGTGCGAGAGCTTTGCTTCTGTTAAACCAGTTATCATCGTTTATAATGATGCATTGATCAGAAATCATCCGACATCACTAGATGATATGCTTCGTTTTGGTTATCGTTTCAGAGCTGAAGGCTCGTCTGCTTATGACTATATTCATCCTTTACTTGAGAAATACCAAGTAGATAACATGATAACCAGAGCAATTTATATGCAGGATCAGTATAACGAGATGCTTTCAGATCAGATCCAGGATATGGAAAGCTCTTTACCAGATGCGCTTCTGATTATCTTTGGTCTCGCAGGTCTAATACTGTTTAATGCTATCAACTATACCTCGGGAGAAAAGAAGGAAATATCGATCAAACTCATTGAAGGATATACGATCTGGTCAGCGATCAAATCTTTTATCAGAGATCTTGGAATCACATATATTATTTCGGCTGTTATAACTGCTGCTCTTTGTATTGCTTTTTCACACACGCTTATATCCTATGTAGCAGTTATAGTTACATGCCTAGTGATAATACTTATTGATTTTGCTTTTTCCATTTGCCAGTGCACTGCTCTTGCTAACAAAAACTTTTATTTGATCATTAAAGGAGAAGACTGATGTCCATTATAGCTTTGAATAATATTTGCAAACGTTTCGATGAAAAAGTGATCTTTGAGAATTTCAATCTTGAGGTTCAGGAAGGTGAGTTTGTTTCCATCATGGGAGCAAGCGGAAAAGGCAAGACCACGTTACTTAATATCATCGGTCTTCTTGAGAGACCTGATTCAGGAACTGTTACTCTCTGTGGTGTGAAAAATGCCAAGTTCAATTCCCGCGAAGCCAGGGAAATGCGACGTACGGAGTTGTCTTATCTTTTCCAGAATTACGGCTTGATGGAAAATGAGACTGTTGAGAGTAATCTCATGATCGCGATGGAATATGGTGATTATTCTTCAAATGAGAAGAAGGTTAAGATTTCAGAGACTTTGGAAAAGCTCGGTATTTCAAATTTCGAAAAAAGGAAAGTCTATACTCTTTCCGGTGGTGAGCAACAACGAGTTGCTTTGGCAAAAGTCATGTTAAAAGACCCGAAGCTAATTCTTGCGGATGAACCTACGGGAAGTCTTGATGCAGGCAACAGAGACTTCGTTTTATCTGTATTGAAAGAATTAAACGACAAAGGAAAAACCATTCTTGTTGTTACGCACGATAAGAACGTCGAAAACTATGCGCACACCAAGATAGTTTTGTAATAAATATGCGTACTGAAAACCCATGAAGCAAATGTGTTTCATGGGTTTTATCTTGCTCGAAAACGATATTAGACGCAAATAGAAAAGATTCCGAAGTATAATACATTTATCAAGTGAAGATTCTAAACGAAAATGACAAGTAGATAAATGAATATGACGTGTGAAGAATTTGTTCAATACTGCTATATCGAAAAAGAAAGAAGATCTTTCAAAAATGATGTAAATTTTCGAAACACTTGAACTTAGTTTTCGAGGGTTTTTGTTTGCCTGAAAAACCAATAACCGTGATCTTTACCGCAGCATTAAACCTTATCCTGGAATGCGGTTTTTACCTGCTGCCTGTTGCGTTTGTTGTATGGCTTTTCTATGGAAAGAAGTCTTTGCAGTGTGTTGGCATATGTGTCTGCTGTGTTATTCTTTTGGCCAAAGCACTCATCTCACACTACACGGGAAATACGGGAACATCACTTTATGTAGATCTGTGTTTTGATAATGAGTGGGCAATGTTTTTGGTCACGTTCTTCATACTCTTGTATAGCGGAGAGAGAGGAAAAAATACCAAGTTCAGCAAGTGTGTGTTCTACGTAATCTACACTGTCCATTTATGGATACTAATGACCGTTCGCTTTTCGTTCTGTTCTTGAATGATATAATCATCTCATCCGAACCACAAAGGAGAAAACTTGTATGGTCGACTATGAGATAACAAACACCATGACGCCTGAGGAATACATGGAAATGCGCCGCATAGTCGGTTGGGGATTGTTTCCTCTGGAGCAGGCTGAGGAGGGATTAAAGAACTCCTTCATCCTTATCTGCCTTCGTGTAAACGGTAAGCCGATCGGTCTTGGAAGAGTCGTAAGTGATCACGGATACATCTACTACATCGCAGACATCATAGTTTGTCCTGAATACCAGGGCCAAGGTCTTGGAAGGGCAATAATGGAAATGGTCATGTCAGGTATCAAGGATTCGTTGAAACCTTCATACAGGGCAATGGTCAGTCTGTCTTCTGCAAAAGGCAAGGAATCTTTTTATAACAAATTCGGTTTTCTAAACAGGCCTAATGATGACGTTGGCTGCGGCATGTATCAATGGATCGAGAAGACATAATGAGGGAGGAAGTATTTATGAAGAGGACGTTTTCGATAATGATCATTGTTGTTATGATGCTGGGAATTCTGGCAGGCTGCAATGACGGCTTCACACTTAAGGATTTTGATCTCGATATCGGTGATGAAGTTATCCTTGGAAATTATCATGATGAGGACATCGAGTGGGAAGTTATATCCAGAAATTTTCTGATCAATGAAGGCAAGGTTCGAGTTGAACTCATGAGTAAATATGCACTTGATTGTAAGCCGTTCAATGAGGACGGTGAGAGCACGTGGGAAGAATGTTCGCTGCGTGAATGGCTGAACACGGATTTTTATGAAGAAGCGTTCTCAAAAACGGAAAAGAAGCACATAGTGGACTCATCTTATTTTTGTTACACGGCGGAGGAAGACAGATTCTTGACGGATAAGGTTTACCTTATAGGTATGCTCAAATACAGGATGCATCCGGAAGATGCTTTATGTAAGCCGACAAAATATGCCCAAAAGCAGGGAATCTTTGTTGAAGACAAATACTGCAGGTATTGGACTCGTGACATCATGGTATCTGTATATGCCGGCACCGGTACGGGGACAGGAGGAACAAGGAGTTCACCTGCAGTCTACAGCAATACCGGAAGTTTTGCGGCGATACCGGATGATCCGTATAAGGCCGAGGATGTCGGTGTAAGACCTGTTATATGTGTCGAGTACAAGATAAAGATAGACAAGAAGTGCATCGAAGACGGTGACACGATCACTATGGGAACATATGATGAAGAGCCGATCGAGTGGTTCGTGATCGACAATCACAAGGGTGAGTTTACGTTGTTCAGTAAGTATGGACTTGACGATAGACGCATGGACAAAAAAGAAGCAGATTCGTTTGAAGAGACCGAACTTTACGAATGGCTGAACGACGATTTCTATAACGAAGTTTTCGATAAGAAAGAAAAGAAAAAGATCGTGAAAAATGATCTGGATGGATTTGTAACTCTGGCTGATATAGATCAGATGAAATATGCAATGCACTGTATTGGAAATGACTTCTTCACGGGATACTCCAAGGCATGCTACGAGAGGGATGATGATCTGAAGGAGATCGATACTTGGTGGACCTGTGAAGATAACTACAAGGACGATAAGGGTTTTTATGTGTTCAATGTCTCAAGGATGATGATGAAAACCGATCCTGATCAAAAATGCTCTATAAGGCCGGTCATAACGATAAAGATCTAACTCTTGATTTACATGAAAGAATTTGCAAGACTGTCTCGCTTCTGCGGGACGGTCTTTTAATTTGCACTTTCCGGAGTGTTTTTCTAACCTTAGGTTTAAGTCTTTAATTCGGAAAAATAAAAATCCAACCTTAAGTTTAAGTTCAAAAATCGCAAAAAAATAAATCCAACCTAAGGGTGTGAAAAATGAAAGGGAAGACAGGGGTGTAGATCAAAAATCCAACCTTACGGTATTTATATTCTTTCCGGGATCTTTTCATTGTCTTTGAAACCGGATGTAATCAAGACATAAGGTTGGAAAAATAAAAAACGGGATTTGCAAAAGAAACTTAAGGTTGAATTTATGAGAAAAAGACCTCTTAAAGACCGAAAGATTAAGGGAGGGAATGAGAAGAAGTTTGTTGGAAGGAAGGCTTTGAGTTAGAATCATAAAAAAGCAATTCGCGAGCAGAAGGGAAGTATAAAGATGCTGAGATTAAGACAGTACAAGAAGTGCGATTCTGAAAAGATCGCCAAGTGGTTGAAGGATGAAGATATCTACTTTAAGTGGGGTGGAAAACTGATAGGTGATTTTCCGCTCTCGGCTGACATGATCGACAACAGGTACAGAGCGGAAAACGGCGGCTGCGAAGAGGAGGATAATTTCTATCCGTGGGCTGCGATCGACGAGGATGACAGGGTTGTCGGAAGCTTCATCATGAGATACGTGAACGGAGATAAGAAGACTATAAGATTCGGCTGGGTTGTCGTTGATGATTCCATAAGGGGCAAGGGCCTTGGAAGAAGGATGCTCACGGCTGGACTTAAGTATGCTTTTGAGATCATGGATGCTGATAAGGTTACGATCGGTGTTTATGAGAATAATGATATTGCGCATAACTGTTATGAGAAGGTTGGATTTAAGGACAGGGAGACTGTGAAGTCTGATCCGTGGAACGTTATCGAGATGGAGATAAAGAAGGAAGAGTACCTGCAGAAATAAGATCGGAAATGATCAACGGGGGAGGATGATTATTAAGGCTAATTCGGTGCGGGAATTACTATTATCTTTTGGGAGACAAGGTACCATTATATTGAGGAATTGTTTTGAAGGAGGTATCGTTATGAACGGCATTAGAAGATTAGCAGCGGGTACACTGATCGTGGCTATAGGAATCGCGTCGGTCGGATGCGCCAAGGCAAAGAGCAAAGATGATATTGCACATGCGTACACGGATATCGGTGCTCAGTGGGTTGGAAATACGATGGATCCTTACGAGGACGGCAGGAACTTCAGGGCTGAAGACGGCATATTCACGGTGGCTGACGATGAGAAAGCACAGGATATCTATGATGAGCTGGCGAAGGGTTATAACGGCCTTCGTGACTGCGAAGTCGAAGAAGCATCCTACTATGTTGAGACGTCGACTTATGATGATCTTCAGCTGAATACTTATGTGATAACGGTTACTTTCAAGAACAAGGAAGATGCCGATCTCATGTTCGAGGAGAACTGCGATGAATTCGAGCAGTTCAACAACAAGAAGAGCAATCTGTTCGGTAAATATATGCTGGTCTATCAAGAGGACTTCAATGTTATCTCAGGTTACGATCTGACACGCGAGTCCGGGATATATCAGTTCGGAAATCAGGTCGTGTACATCTACAGCCTCCATCCGACCGACAGGGATGACAAGGCGGTCGGCGAGATCTGCGAGGTGCTTAACCTGGCTGATCCGATCAAAGCAAAGGATTGAAATAATTAAGGGGTGACTCAAGCGAGCCGCCCCTATTAATTTAGTCTTTTCTGATGAACACCGGCATCGACATGTAGTCGCGATTCTCCCTGAAGAACCGGCCGCATGTAATGACGCGTTTGTCCGTCCCGTCCGGCGACTCCCAGGTGCCTTCCGGAAGATAATATTCAGCACACCCGTCCTTATCGAAAACAGGCGCCACCAATATTCTGCTTCCCAGCATATACTGCTTGTCCAGGAACGCGCACACAGGGTCGTTCTGGAACTCCAGGATCATCGGGCGCATGACAGGAAGGCCGAGCGTCGACGCTTCCTCGCGGGCCTCGTTGATGTACGGCATGAGCTTTTTCTTAAGGTTCGTGTAGAACCTCAGAACATCCACCGACTCCTCGTCATAGTTCCACGGTACGCGGTATGATGAGCTGCCGTGGAGCCTGCTGTGCGAACTCAAAAGTCCGAAGGCCGCCCAGCGCTTGTAGACGTCCGGCGTCGACTTGTCCTCGAAGCCGCCGATGTCGTGGCTCCAATACGCAAAGCCCGACAGCATGAGCGACAGGCCGCCCCTTATGGTCTGTTCCATGGACGGGTAGTCCGAGTGGCAGTCGCCGCCCCAGTGGACCGGGAACTTCTGGCATCCTGCCGTGGCGCTTCGTGCGAACAGCACGGCTTCGCCCTTTCCTTTTTCTCTTTCCAGGAGCTCGAAAACAGTCTCGTTATAAAGATACGTGTAGAAATTGTGCATGCGGAGCGGGTCGGATCCGTCAGCGTAAACGATGCCCTCAGTCGGGATCCTCTCGCCGAAGTCTGTCTTAAAACAGTCGACGCCCATATCAAGGAGCGCCTTGAGCTTATCCTGATACCATTTGGCCGCATCTTTATTGGTGAAATCGACGATGCCCATTCCGGCCTGCCACAGGTCGTTTTGCCAGATCCCGCCGTCGGTCTTTCTGATGAGGTAGCCGTTCTCGGCTGCTTCATCGAAAAGTTCTGATTCCTGCGCGATATACGGGTTGATCCACACGCAGACGCGGATGCCGCGGTCGTGAAGTTTGCGGATGAGACCTTCAGGGTCAGGGAACTGGTCGCTGTCCCACATGAAGTTGCACCAGTGGCTGTCCTTCATCCAGAAGCAGTCGAAGTGGAACACGGAAAGATCGATGTCGCGGTCTTTCATGCCGTCGACGAATGACAGCACGGTCTTCTCGTCATAGTCCGTCAAAAAAGACGTGGACAGCCAAAGTCCGAACGACCAGTCCGGAAGCTCAGGCGCGCGGCCTGTAAGACCCGTGTAAAGCGAGAGAACATCCTTCATGTTTTTTCCCGCGAAAAGGAAATAATCGAGGCACTGGCCCTTCACGGAGAACTGGACTTTGGACACGTTCTCGGAGGCAACTTCGAAGTTGACCTCTTCGGTGTGATTTACGAAAACTCCCAGGTCGTTATCTGTGATGTAGAACGGGATATTCTTGTAGGACTGCTCGGTGAATGTGCCGCCGTCCTTGTTGATGATGTCGACGGTCTGGCCGTTTCTTATGAAGTTGCCGAAGCGCTCGCCGAGGCCGTAGACGTGCTCGCCGACTCTAAGGCTCAGCTGCTCTCTCATGAACGTGCCGTTGTCGCCGTCGATATATGCCAGCGCGCCTTCATCGGATCGGGTGATCAGGTGATCGCCGCGCTTAAGTTCGTAGCCGTAGTTTTCCTTGCTTACGGTAAGGGTGCTGTCGCCGCTTTTGATGATGAGGGTCTGATCGTCCTCAGTGACTTTAAGCGGGCGGGTGTTTTCGAGGAGCCTGAAGAAAGAAGGGGAGAGGGACTTGTCGCCCTTGTAGTGATAGGTCCTGATGCGGAACACGTTCTCGGCAGGGGAGGTGATCTCGGCGGTGATGTACGGGCCGCTCAGGGTGGCGCCGCGGTTGCCGATGTGGAACGTGGGGATGGTCAGCGTGACCAGAGTTTCCGTGGAACGGACGAACCTTATTTCGCGGCCGGAGTGGATACTAAAGCCCGGAGCCGTCATCCAGGCGCCGTCGGTAAATCTCATAGAACTTCCTCCAGATACTTTTCTACCGTTTCAAGATCAAAGGATGAGATGAGCTTGAAGTTCTTGCTGTCCAGGAGGCGGTAGTGATTGGAGATCACGTTCTGCTGGATCCTGTAGTCGCCTTCCTTCCTGATCTCGCGCCACCAGATCTTGCCGCCCATGGTGGACGGGAACTTGACCTCGACCTTGTCCAGCGCGAGGGAGGTCACGATGTCCGGCAGGTCCTCTCCGAAAGCATCCTGAAGTATGGTACTGTTCGTAAAAATCGCCGTCAGCGCCACAGCTTCGGTCCAGCCGATGGAACGCCTGCCTTTCTCGCTTTCCACGAGGGTCTTTTTTGATATGCCGAGGACCACGGCCATCTTGTCCTGCGTAAGGCCGTACTCGGTCCTGACGAGCTTGAGCTTGCTGTTGACGATGCTGACGAATTCTTCCTTGGTCATCTTGATCTTTCTCCCTTTTGATCGCGTCTGCTTTTTGTTGTAATTTTACACTTTTAAGGCAAATTTTCAAAGAAGAATGTGGGCTCATCCACGCAATTTTGCCATTGTCCGAAGTCCTGCCTGTGCTATACTTTGTGTATTCTTGAAAAGGAGAATAGATATGAAAAGATATAAATTTCTTCCGCTTTTGCTGGCGCTCGCCATCGCGTTCGGCGGATGTAACACCAAAAATACTACAGAGTCCACCGAGGGAACGACTGAGGTGACGACAGAGACTTCAGAGACAACGACTGAAGCGACTTCCGAAGCTACCACAACAACGACAACTGCTGCGACAACTGAGACAACTGCAGCAAGCGGCGATTTCGAAGGCGAGGAGGTAATGGAGTTTGACGATCTGAAGATCAACGAATACTTAAGCGTTTCACGTAAGGGCAGCTATTTTATCCCGCACATTCTCGTTGAAGGCGCCGACTTCGATGCTGCCAACAAAGAGATCGACGAACTGGCCGAGAAATTCATGAACGAAAGTCCCGAGCACAAATTCCGTTATGCATTCGTTCAGGCGGACAGCAGACGTTATTCGCTGTTGATCTATGTTGAATATGCAGAGTATGAGGGCCTCGCATATAAGGCATACACCTTTGACGTTCAGACCAAGGAGATCTTGGATAACGAGATGATCCTGGGACTTGCCGGAGAGCCTTTGAGCGAGTTCTACGATGATGCTCATGATGCAGTTAAGAGTATTCTCGATGAAAGAGGAGCAACTCCTGATAATACTTTCGAAGACGAGTATGAGACTTCTTTGTCCAGCGAGAGGCTCAACAAGGACATGTTCATGTTCCTCGGCAAGAACGATCAGCTGATCTTAGGATCGGATGTTGCTTCAATGGGCGGCGCCAGCAGATATCCGGAGCTCTGGGATCTTGACGGCAACAGATATTCCTTCGGCTGCAAAGCAGACTGCATCAATTTCGCTGATGATTTCGTTGCGAGCTTCTATACCGATAAGTCCAAAAAAACCAGCTTCTCTCTTTATGCGCATCGTAACGAAGCAGACAAGGTGGTGGAGTTATACAATTACGTTGATGGTGAACTCGTGCTTCTTGATTCGCTCCCGCTTGACGGAACCGTTTATAACTCGTACGGTCCTGCGACATACATCATCGGCGAAGACGGTTCTTACATCGATCTTATGCTCGATCAGGACGGCAAGGTCAAGACCGAGTAAAAGCCGAACAGCAGGATCAATATAACAATGTTAATTATCGAAAAAGCGAGCAGGTAACTGCCGCTTTTTTGTTCTCCGGAATAAGGTTTGTTTTTGTGCTCGCCGTAGAACCTGTAAGTGATGAGACTTGCCATGCTGGCGATGATGGTACCGAGTCCGCCGAGGTTCGTTCCTATCACCAAGGCGCGGCCGTTTTCGGTAAAAGCGGAAAGGAGCATTGCGGCCGGAACGTTACTGATGATCTGTGACGACAGTACAGCCGCCGGCACCGGGTATTTTGTGACGAGGCCTGCCAGGGCGTCGGTGATGGCGCTGATGCGGCCGATGTTTCCGATGAGCACGAAGAAGAATACGAACGTCAGAAGCAGCTTGTAGTCGACCTTGGCGAATGACCCGCGGTCGATGATCAAAAGCGCGACGGACGTTACGATGAGCGAGATAAGAAAGTGCACGAATCCCGCGACGGTCAGAACGTTCAGTATAAAAAGCGCGATGTAGATTATAAGCTTGACCTTGCTAAGTTCCCCGGTTCGGCTCTTAAACGAGCTTTGATCGTCTTTTCGAGCACGGATAAGGACGAATATCAGGACTATCACCAGAAAAAGCGACACGGCCGAATACGGAAGCATCAGGAGGATGAATTCCGGAAGCGCGATGTGGTACTTCTCGTAAAGGTACAGATTCTGCGGGTTGCCGATCGGCGTCATCATACTGCCGAGGTTCGCGGCGACGGTCATGATGATGAGCGTGTACATCAGGTCGCGGCGCCTGCCGAAGGGCTCCAGCACCATGATCGCGAACGGCACGAGCGTTACGAGCGTAACGTCGTTAGTAAGAAGCATACTGAGGAAGAACGACAATATCGTCAGAAGGAGCGCGATGCCCCTGACGGACCTGATCCTCTTCAGGAGCTTACCCGTAAGGATGTCGAAGGTCCCGATCCGAACGAGCGCGGCGACGATGAGCATCAGCGCGAACAGGATCGCCAGGACCTTGAAGTTGATGTATCCGACGTACTCCTTGTCAGGCGTGACAAAGAAACAGGAGATCACCGCCAGGATCCCTGAGATGCACAGTATCGCGTTGTTCTTGATGAAATCGAATATCTTACTCATAACCGCCTCACTTTTTCAAAGCAGATTATAGCAATCCGGCCCGCCAAAATACAGATGTTATAATAACTTCGGAGGTATTATTATGCGTGGAACAAAGATCAAAGCAACCGTCGTCCTCGTGGCGATGCTCATAAGCCTTCTGATGCCCGCGGGCGTCAGGGCAGCCGACCGGCGGACCGAAGTCGAGAACTTCGTCAAGCGCCTTTACACCCTGGTCCTGGGCCGCGAATGCGACTCCGACGGCCTCAAGTTCTGGGCCGACGACCTCCTGGAAGGCCGTAACACCGGCATCTGTGTCGCAGGCCAATTCTTCCAAAGTCCCGAGTATACCTCTCGAAAAAGATCCGACGACGAATACATTGAAGATCTCTATACCGCCGTCCTCGGCAGGGACAGCGAAAAAGACGGCCGCGCCTACTGGGTGAACGTGCTTTCTGAAGACACCAGGAACGAAGGCGCCGACAAGGCCCGCCTTAACATCTTCGGCGGCTTTGCCAACTCCGCGGAATTTACCTCGATCTGCGAATCCTACGGCATCGTCCGCGGCAACTTCATAAACGGCGTTGACATTACGACCACCGCCCGCGTCGACCTTTTTGTGCAGCGCCTCTACACCATCGTCCTCGGCCGCACCTGCGACACCGAAGGCATGACGTTCTGGACCACCGCTCTCATCAACAAAGAGATGACCGGCAAGCAGGTCGCAGGCGAATTTTTCCTGAGCAAAGAGTACGGCGACAAAAACGTCACCGACGAGAAATACATCGACGATCTTTACCGCACCCTGATGGACCGCCCGGGCGACAGCTCCGGCATCTCATTCTGGAAGACCGAACTTAATAACGGCCAGACCAGACAGTCCATCTTCTACGGCTTTTCCGACTCCCCCGAGTTCCTCGGCATCTGCGAGTCCTTTGGTATCGAACGCGGCGAAGTCGAGAAAAAGGCCAAGAACAAAGTCGTCTGCATCGACCCGGGTCACTCCTCAGTAGTTGCACCGGGCGTAGTCCCTCTCGGCCCGGGTTCCTCATCCATGAAAGCCGCCGACGCCTCAGGCACCTACGGCAGATGGAGCGGCCTTAAGGAATACGAGCTCACCATGATCATTTCCAACCAGCTCAAGGAAGAACTCGAAGCCCGCGGCTACGAAGTCATCATGACCCGCTACGACAACACGACTCCCGTCGACTGTGTCACGCGCGCTAAGGTCGCGAACGAAGGCGCTGACATCAATATCAGGATCCACGCTGACGCGCTCTCTAACTCATCCGCCAACGGCGCGGTCGCCATCTGCATCACTCCGAACAACCCGTGGAACCCTCAGACCTATCAGGGATCCCGCGCCCTCGCCGACGCTCTCATCTCCAACTACTGCAGTGCGACCGGCATCAAGAACCGCGGCGTCTCCGAGCAGGATGACATGACCGGCAACAACTGGAGCACCGTCCCTTGCGTCCTTTTTGAGATGGGCTTCATGACTAACGAATCCGACGACCTCAAAATGGCCGACGCTGACTTCCAGAAGACCATGGTCAAAGGCCTGGCCGACGGAATCGACGCGTACTTCGCCTGATATCCTCATCCGAACAATCACAAATCCCCCAAAGCCGCCCTCCCGGCGGCTTTTCTGTCCCGTCCCCAAAAACATCTTTTATCTTTTCGAAAATGTGTTATAATAAACTCTCGACAGCGAAGAATACGACAGCTGTTTCGGCACGGAGAAGTACCCAAGAGGCCGAAGGGGAGGCTTTGCTAAAGCTTTAGGCGGGGCAACTCGCGCGAGGGTTCGACTCCCTCCTTCTCCGCCAAGACCCGTAGACTTAGTGTTTACGGGTTTTTTGTTGCCTGTTTTGTGGTGGAGTCCCATTAATGGAGCGTCCAATATTGTATAATGAACATATATTTGCAAGGCGAATCAATTAGATATGGTTTTAAGTGTTTACTACCGTTTGAAGTCACAATTTGTGACTTCAAGTTAGGAGGTTATATGGGACAGAAGAATGATGACAAGGATACAAACGGTATTACCGATCTTCTCGAAGCTCGTGATATCAAGAGTATGATTTACACGATCCGTGGTCAGCAGGTGATGCTGGACAGTGATCTGGCAATGCTTTATCAGGTTGAGACTGGTAATTTAAACAAGGCTATGAAGAGAAATCAGAAAAGATTTCCGAAAGAGTTATGCTTCGAGTTAACCAAAAAAGAATTTGACGACTTGAACTTCCAAAATGGAATATCAAGAGAACATGGTGGCAGAAGGAAACCGGGATATGTATATACTGAGCAGGGAATAGCAATGCTTTCTGCGGTATTAAGAAGTGATATCGCCATTTGCGTAAGTATTTATATAATGAAGACATTTGTAGAGATGAGGCATTATTATGCTCGTGAAGAATTTCTGCTTGATCGTATCAATGAATTGGAAGTTAAGCATATAGAATCAGAAATAAAAAGAGAAGCATTTGAAGAAAAGACAGAAAAGAAGTTTGATGAGGTTTTTGATTATATATCTTCGCATTGTGAATCAAATCAGAAAATATTCTTTGATGGTCAGATCTATGATGCATTCAGTCTGATCACATCTATAATCCGGAAAGCTTCAAAGGAGATCATTTTGATAGACGGCTATGCAGATATTGATACACTAAATATTCTTGCAAAGAAGAACGACGGAGTAGATGTAAAGATATATACATTTGCAAGCGCAAAGCTTACGAACAAGGATATATCGAATTTTAATTCTCAGTATCCCACATTAACTGTTAAGAAAACACCGGTGTTCCATGATCGGTTCATTATCCTGGATGGTCAAACGGCATATCATATCGGAGCGTCTATCAAAGATGCAGGGAAAAAGTGCTTTGGAATATCCTTACTCACAGATCCGAAGATGGTATCGGAACTCTTGAACAGGTTAAATGGGATCTGAGTTTGAATACAGGATTGAAGATGAATATAAAACTTGAGGTCGCAATTTGCGACCTCAAGTTTCCGAAAGGCTTTTAATTTCAGATGGTTTTGGAGTGGGCAGGAATACTATCGAGGTCAATAATTTTGACCTCCAAAAGAAGAAATCCTCAGTTGTTTGCAAATTGCAAACAACTGAAACTGATGGCGTCAGATGGTAAGAGATACAATACTGATGTTATCAATGATGAGATTTTCAATTCGCTGATGGTGATACTGAAGAGCCCCAAGAAGGAGATCTTCCAAAAGTGGATCACTACTACTACGAAGAAAAGTGATCATTTCACTTAGAACGTGTTGTTCACTGCCTTTTGAAGTCACAAATTGTGACTTCACCAAAGTGCGTGACCGTTCGTCCCCTTCCTAATACGCTATATATCGGAAATCGCACTAATACACAAGACCCGGTAACTAAGGTTATCGGGTTTTTTGTTGCTATAGATAAGTTGTTCTAGTAAGAATTTTTTGCCTTAGTCGAGAATATTGCGAGATAAAAGGCTATGTCTCATCCCGACAAAATGGAATTTATCAAACTATTCCCTGTTGTTCTTTTTCACTTCGTCCATCTCCGCTATCAGTTCTTCTAACGGACGATATTCACCGCCCCACCATTCAAAAACATGCATGCCTTCATCTTCAAGAACCGATTCGGTAAGCTTCATAGTGATTCCAAGCTGCTTGAGAAGTCCTTCGCGATCAACCTTCTGATAATCAAACGGAAGTAATTTGCAGAATTCTTTGTACGATACTCCGCAAACCACATTATGTACGCCAAGTGACGCGATAGCGCCGAGACATCTCTCACAGGGTGCACAACTGGTATAAAGAACAGCTTTTTCCATTATCTCGTCAGAATACTTATTGGCACACTTATGCACAAGGTTAAACTCTGCATGCCCGAATATATGATTATTAAAGTCGGCGGTATTCTCCGCTTCTTCCAATATTTTCCCGTCATAAACAAGCACGGCTCCGAAAGTATCGAATCCCTTCTTGCCTGCACTGATAGCTAATTCGTAGCATCTTCTCATATATTTCTCATGATTACTGTTCATTTCAAATCTCCATATTCAATATCTTAAAAATATTGTCATACTCATTTATATAAAAATTTTTCTCACTATCGCCTCATCCCGACAAATTGGGATTTATCAAATCATCGTTTATTCCAATGGTATACGGATGATATATTTCTGATCCTTGAAATCTCCAATGATCTGACCGCCGTTATTCAGCATGATTTTTACGGTTGGCTCATTACTTTTCATCGGAAACAGCTTTATTTCTTTATATCCGATCTCTTTGCATTTTTTCAATAATTCTTTGAATAAAATACTTCCGTATCCTTTTCCTCTGTATCCCTTTGCGATACCGTACCCCAGATTTCCTGCACCGACAACCGTTTCCAGATACTCGGATGA
>JAGCGE010000383.1 GCA_017649745.1 Clostridiales bacterium
CCGAATTAGGAAGACGTCGTGATAGAGCGAGAGACAGGAAGAGATATTCTAAAGACGATAGCGTGTTCGTTTCAGGAAAAGTGTCCTATGACGAACCATTAAGCAAACCTATTCAAGCGGAAGTTGATCGGATAATTAAAGCCGGCTCACAAATTTTAATAGGTGATGCTCCAGGAGCAGATACAAGAGTTCAGGAATATTTGGCTTCCAAGAATTACCAGAACGTCGTAGTTTACACAACAGATCCAAAAGTTAGAAACAATATTGGCAATTGGGAAGTTAAAACCATAAGCGGAAATGGTAATACAGAAGAAAGATTAATCAGAAGACAGAAAGATATTGCTATGACGGAGCAATCAACAAGGGGATTAGCGATAATGCCTGAAGATGATAGACCTGATTCGGCGATGTCTTTAAATGTTGCGAGACTCAAAGATAGCGGACTTAAGGTTCGCATATTTGACTATAAACAGGGCAAATGGGTTTAATAACTATAGGGAAAGGAGGTCAATTCCCGTGGGAAGAAAAAAGATTGTAGAAGAAAACCAAGAGGAACTACAGCCAATCCGTCGGGCAATTGATCCAGAGCAGAGAACTGTACAGCTGGTCGCGTTGGCTGAAAATGAAGCGGAGCGATTATTGCGTTCGGGAAAGGCTCCGGCTCAGGTAATTTGTCATTACCTTAAACTTGGCACCAAAGAAAGAGAACTTGAACTTGAAAAACTGAAGAACGAAAACATATTACTTCAAAAGAAGGCGGATGCTCTCGAATCAAACCAGAGACTTGAGCAGATGATGGCCGAAGGCTTCGCAGCAATGAAGCATTATCGCGGTGAAGCAACAGAAGAGTAAGGAGGCACTATGTTATCTAACACAGCGACCCCTTATTACTATGGAAAATTCAGAGAGTCTGTTCTGAGAGGTGAAATACCAGTCAATCGAGAAGTCTCATTAGAGATGAACAGGATTGATGCTCTTATACGCGATCCAGATATTTGGTATGATGACGAAGCAGTTGAAGGATGGATAGATTTCTGCGAGAGAGAACTTACACTCACTGACGGATCACCCTTTCACATGCTTGACACATTCAAAGTCTGGGGCGAAGAGGTATTTGGCTGGTATTACTTCATCGAAAAGTCGGTTTATGAGCCCTATCCTGAAGGCGGTGGAGGACACTACGTTATAAAGTCTGTCAAGAAGCGTTTAATCAACAAACAGTATCTTATTGTCGGAAGAGGCGCTGCTAAATCACTTTATGACACATGTATTCACGCTTACTTTTTGGTTGTTGACCCTGATTCAACACATCAGATCACAACAGCTCCAACCATACCGCTGGGGGACGAGGTTCTGAGCCCTTTAAGAACCGCTTTAGCCATGTCACGCGGTCCTCTGTTTAAGATGCTAACTTTCGGGTCAATGCAGAACACCACAGGAAATAGAGCAAGTCGTCCGAAGCTCTTTTCTTCGAAGGAAGGCATTGAGTATTCACCTAATAACTCTCTTTTGGAAGTTCGTCCTATGACAATTGATAAACTTCAGTCAATGAGAGTAAAGATCGGATCAATCGACGAGTGGTTGTCGTCCGATGTAAGAGAAGATGTAACCTCAGCACTCGAACAGACCTGTTCTAAAGTTGACGATTGGTTAATAATTCTCACATCTTCGGAAGGAACGGTAAGAAATGGCCCAGGCGATGACATCAAAATAGAGTTAACCAAGATTCTTAGAGGAGAATACTACAATCCTCATGTTAGCATCTGGTGGTATAAGCTCGACGATTTGGATGAAGTTGGAATGCCTGAAATGTGGCCTAAGGCTAACCCTAATATTGGTAAAACTGTTAGCTATGAGACCTATCAGACCGATGTTGAGAGAGCTGAGAATGTTCCATCTGCTAGGAACGATATTTTAGCTAAGAGATTCGGCATACCTAGAGAAGGTTATACATATTTCTTCACTTATGACGAGACAATGCCTCAGAGACTGTATCATCTTAAGGGAATGCCGTGCGCATTGGGTGCAGACTTATCACAGGGTGACGACTTTTGTTCATTCAGTTTCCTATTTCCTCTTCCTGGAGGAGCTTTTGGTATTAAAACCAGGAATTATATTTCAAGCAAAACTCTTGATAAGCTTCCCACAGCTTTGAGGAATAAATACCAGGAATTCATGGACGAAGGTTCTCTAATAGTCTTAAACGGTGTTATTCTCGACCTCATGCAGGTCTATGATGAGCTCGACAGCTATATAGAGAAGATGGAATTTGATATTCGTTGCTTTGGCTATGACCCTTATAATGCTAAAGAGTTCGTCGAGCGTTGGGCTAGTGAGAACGGACCTTTTGGTATCGAAAAAGTAATTCAGGGTACCAAAACTGAGTCAGTCCCATTAGGCGAGATCAAGAAATTAGCTGCGGAAAAGTTGTGGATTTTTAATGAAGGTATAATGCAGTTTGCCATGGGCAACTGTATCGTTAATGAAGATACTAACGGTAACCGCAAGCTTCTTAAAAAGAGATACGAAGCAAAGATTGACCCTGTAGCAGCTTCTATGGATGCGTTCATCGCATACAAGAACAATCAAGATGCTTTCGAGTAAGGAGAAAAACAAATGAACTACACAGTCATACGTGAAGACGAGCTTTATCACCATGGTATTCTCGGTCAGAAATGGGGTGTGAGACGTTATCAGAATGAGGATGGTAGTCTTACAGCTGCTGGACGTAGGCGTTATGGTGAAGATCTTGACATACATGACAAGTCAAGGGAAAACATAGCTAAAATTCGTTTAGGCGAAGCTCGTAGAAGGCTCGATGTTGCTAAAAAGAATAGCGAAACGAAAGGCCGCAATGATTATCGAGTTGCCGAGATGAGAGCTCGTGTTCGATCGGCTAAAGCTGAAGTTAAAAAGCAGAAAAAGATTGATCGAGGAGCCAAATTAGCAGCCGAAGGTAAATTAATTTCAGAAATCAAAGGAAAACAGTATATAAAAGCTCCAGCCGCTGCATTTTTTGCATCCTGGGCTTGGGGTACAGCATTACAAAAAGGTGTAAAAGGTTTAGGCGAGAAGGGACAGTTGGCCCCTCACCACATACAGACCGCTAATATTTTAGCAAAAGCTGGAGATATTGCTATAGGTGCCGGTTTACTGGCATATGCTGCTAAGAGCAATCGTCAGATATCAGACCTGCGAGCTTATAACAACAGTCGTTATGGCGGAGCTAATACTATCAATAGAGTTGGCTCTCAGGAATACAAGGATGTAGTCGAAAGAAGAAAAGAGAAAAAATAAAGGAGAAAGGCTATGGAAATGTATCAGGTGGTAAGATCTCCCGACTATCTCGAGCATCATGGCATTCTTGGAATGAAATGGGGTGTGTGGAACGATGAAACAGCTGCCCGAAGAAGAGGTGGATCACGTCGGAGAAAACCCCAGAAAGACTATTCCAAGATGTCTGATAAAAAGCTTAAGAGAGAACTGAATCGCCGTAGGCAGATCAATGAACTCAGAGAGATGGATCGTAAAGAGAAACTGGCTAGGAATCCTTTGCATAGATCTTCGGAAACTATAAAAAGAATTGGTCTGGCTCTTGCCGCAGTTTCTGGAATTTTTGTTACAATAAATAAGATTAAGCAGAATGCACCTGGAGTTTCTAAATCAGTAAAAGAGGCGAGTAGTTTCATTAGTTCTTTTATGGCTAAGAAGGGTAACACACCGGTTGCAGTTACGGAAATTCCTGAAACAATACTTGCCTGGGAGTACTATCTTAAACATTAAGAGAAAGGAAAATTCAAAATGGGTTTCTTAGAGAACTTACAGCATGGCTGGAACGCCTTTCTCGGCAGAGATGGCCCGACAAATGGTTATAGGTATCTGGGTGAAGCCTATTATACCAGACCCGACAGAGTTCAGCTTACAAGAGGGCATGAGCGTTCAATAATTAACGCGGTATACAACCGCATAGCAATGGACGCCGCAACAATAAACATACGGCATGTAAGAACCGATGAAGAAGGTCGCTTCAAAGAAGAAATCGATAGTGATCTCAATACAAGATTGTCTTTATCGGCTAACCGAGACCAGACAGGTCGCGCGTTTATACAGGATGCCGTAATGTCAATGCTCGATGAGGGTTGTATAGCACTAGTACCAACAGATACCAACGTAAGTCCCATAGTAAACGATGCGTTTAAGATCGAATCTATGAGAGTTGCGAAGATTATTCAGTGGTATCCCAAGTGGATTCGGGTAGAAGTATATGACGAAAACACTGGGCATAGAGTGGAAAGAAATTACCCAAAAAATGCAGTAGCAATAATCGAGAATCCATTCTATTCAGTAATGAACGAACCGAGTTCCACAGCTTCAAGGCTTATGAGGAAGCTTAATCTACTGGATACCATAGACGAGCAGAACTCGTCCGGAAAGCTGGACATGATTATTCAGCTTCCATACATAATCAAGACGCCAGCCCGCAGACAACAGGCAGAAAACAGGCGCAAAGACATAGAGATGCAATTGTCAAGTTCCAAGTACGGAATAGCATATACTGACGGCACGGAAAAGATTACTCAGTTGAACAGATCAATAGATAATAACATGATCTCGCAGGTTGAGTTCTTTACCAACATGCTGTACAGCCAGCTGGGAATAACCCAGTCGATTCTTGATGGAACAGCTGATGAAAAGGTAATGCAAAATTACTACACCAGGACAATTGAACCTATAGTAGCATCAATAACTGACGAAATGAAACGAAAATTTCTTACCCCGACAGCCCGCACTCAAGGCCAGTCAATCATGTTCTTCAGAGATCCATTCAAACTTATGCCCATTGCTGATTTCGCAGAGTTGGCTGATAAGCTTACTAGGAACTGTATCGCAACTTCTAATGAAATTAGACAGGCTATAGGAATGAAACCTATGGATGATCCTCAGGCTGATCAGTTGGTTAACAACAACCTTTCGCAGCCGAAAGAGCAGTTAGAACAGGCTGAGACAGCGGAAATTGATCAGAAGATCGTTAAGAGGAGTAAGAAAACGGAGGAAATTCAAAATGGGTAAAGAACGCGACTTTGGCGGATACGCTACTCGTTTCAACATCAAATGCGCTGATGGAAGAACCATTCTTCCTGGAGCATTCGATGAGTGTGATGGGCAGAAAGTACCGCTCGTATGGGAACACAAGCATGATTCCCCTTTGAATGTCCTCGGACACGCTTTGCTTCATAAGAGAAGTGACGGTATTTATGCGGATATTTTCCTTAACGATACTCCGCAGGGAAAGAATGCACGCGAGTACATTAACCACGGCGATGTTAATGCACTCTCCATTTATGCGAATCAGCTCAAACACACCTCAGCAAAAGAGGTTATACATGGAGTAATTCGTGAAGTTTCACTGGTTCTTGCCGGTGCAAACCCAGGAGCATTTATTGATACTGCCATCGCTCATAGTGAAGAAGGAGTTGATCCTGTCGAGGCTATTATATTTAATGAAGAAGGTCTCGACGACGTTGAACATTCAGCGATGTCCGACGACGAGTCGGCAGAAGATATTCCTGCACAGGACGAAAAGCCGGCAGAAGAAAACAACGAAGAGCTTGAACACTCAGATAAGGAGAGCGAAGAAATGGCAGATTCAAAAGAAAGAACCGTCAAAGAAATTTATGACGAAATGACCGACGAGCAGAAGGCAGCCGTTCAGATCATGATCGGCGCAGCTCTCGAAGGTGATGATGACAACGACGATGAAGGAGAAGACGATATGAAGCACAATGCATTTGACAAGGATTCTGCTAGAGCATGCATGGCTCACAGCATGACCAAAGAAGAGCAGAGAACTATTCTCGACGGCATGGAGAGATACGGAACTCTTAAGGATTCATTCCTTGCTCATAAGGAGTCTATGGGAATCGATGATCTCTATCTTGCTCACGGTTCCGAGATCGAGTATTCAGAGGATGTTCAGGATTACATGGTAAATGATCCTTCATTCCTGTTCCCCGAGTACAAGTCCCTCAACAATCCCCCTATGTTTATCAAGAGAGATACCGGCTGGGTAGCTGGTGTCCTTTCCGGCGTTAAGCACGCTCCTTTCTCAAGAATTAAGAGCGTGTTTGCTGACATCACCGAGGATGAGGCAAGAGCTAAGGGATACATCAAGGGCGATCAGAAGCTCAACGAAGTATTCACTCTGCTCAGAAGAACCACTGATCCTCAGACCATCTACAAGCTCCAGTCCATGGATCGCGACGATGTTCTTGACATCACTGATTTCGATGTAGTCGCTTGGATCAGATCCGAGATGAGAATGATGCTCGACGAGGAAATCGCTCGTGCTATCCTTATCGGAGACGGCAAGCTCACTTCCGACAGAACTCACATCGCTCACGATCACATCAGACCTATCTGGACCGATGACGATCTCTTCACCATCAAGCAGTTTGTTGAGTACTCCTCAACCGCTACCGATGATGACAAGGCTAAGGCTTACATCCGTGCAGCTGTTAAGGCTCGTAAGGATTACAAGGGATCAGGAAATCCTGTATTCTATACTACCGAGGATGTCCTTACCGATATGCTCCTTCTTGAGGACAACATGGGCCACAGACTTTACAAGTCCGAGCAGGAAGTTGCTTCCGCTATGCGTGTAAGCAGGATCGTAACCGTTCAGGTTATGGAGAACCAGAAGAGAACCGTTGACGGCGTAGACCGTGATCTCATCGGCATCATCGTTAACCTTTCTGACTACACCGTAGGTGCAGATAAGGGCGGCGCTGTATCTATGTTCGACGATTTCAACATCCTCTACAACAAGATGCAGTACCTGATCGAGACCAGATGTTCCGGCGCTCTCACTGTTCCTTACAGTGCAATCGTTATCGAGTCTGCTCAGGCAGCTTGATCTTAAGGAGACCCTCCGATTTAGGGAGCTGGTTTTTCAAAATGACTGGCTCCCTTTAATTTAGAAAGGAATAGACATGCTTACTATAACAATCCCGCCTGAAAAAGAAGCGGATATTTGGGATGAATCCATAAATGAATTTATTCATAAGGATGCTTTTAACGGATGTACTTTAAATCTTGAGCATTCCCTTATTTCGATTTCTAAGTGGGAATCCAAATGGCATGTCCCTTTTTTAAGTAAGGAGAAAAAAACCGAAGAGCAAACCATGCACTATATAAAATGCATGACCATTAATCAGGGAATTAATGATAATGTGTATGACCATCTGACTGTTGATAACATTAAGGATATTTCTGAGTACATCAATGATCCTATGTCGGCCACAGTCATTATTCCAGATCCTAGCCAGCCGAAGAATCGAAAGATCATAACGTCTGAAAGGATATATTATTGGATGTCGGCTCTTCAGATCCCTTTCGAACCGTGCCAGAAATGGCATTTAAATAGACTTCTTCAGTTAATAGCCGTTGCTAACGAAGAAAACACTCCTCCTAAGAAGATGAGTAAGAGTGAAATAATGGCTAGAAATAGAGTGTTAAATGCTCAGAGAAGGGCTAAATACAATTCGAAAGGGTGATATGCTGCAATCACATATACACTATAAATTAGGGTATGTGAATATTAACCAATCGCATAAGCAAAATCCTAGCTATTGTTTTTGTGATTAAATTTACAATAAGGAGAAAAAACCATGGCAGACGTTAATTTTCAGTTAGCATGGGACCAGATCGGAGAGAGACTCTTCGAGACTGGTGTTGATCACGGTGTTCTTTATGTCGCAGACGGCGCCTCCTATCCCAAGGGAGTAGCATGGAATGGACTTACCGACGTTACTGAGACTCCTGAGGGAGCTGAGGCTAACGACAAGTACGCAGATAACATCAAATACATTTCAATCTATTCTGCAGAGACCTTCAAGGCTACGATCAAGGCGTTCATGTTCCCCGATGAGTTCGCAGAGTGCGACGGATCTTACATCTCTAACGGTGTAACTGTAGGACAGCAGGCTCGTAAGAGTTTCGGACTTTGCTACAGAACCCTGATCGGTAACGACGTTGACGGCGATGCTCACGGCTACAAGCTTCACCTTGTATATGGCTGCAGAGCCGGTGTTTCCGAGAGAGATTATCAGACCAAGAATGACTCTCCCGATGCTATCGAGTTCAGCTGGGAAGTTACTACCACTCCTGTGGTTCTTACCACCAAGGATGCGAACGACAACGTTCTTAAGCCCACCTCGATTCTTACTATCGACAGCACCAAGGTCGATCCTACTGCTCTTGCTACCCTTGAGCAGGCTCTTTACGGAACCGCAGCTTCAGGACAGGACCCTGCAGTTGATGCATACCTTCCTCTTCCGGACGCAGTTCTTGCAATGTTTGCTTGACACAATCAGTGATCGCGGGGCTAGTCATAATGGCTGGCCCCTTTTTTATGCTTTTTAGAAAGGAGCAAAATCATGTACGTAAAAACAATAGAGTATACCGACTATTCAGGTAACAAGAGAAAAGAGGATTTCTACTTCAATCTTGACAAGAACGAGATTATGGAGCTCGAAGTTTCCATCAACGGCGGATGGGATCAGTGGGTTAAGAGAATTGCCAACGCCCAGGATCACAATCAGATTTACCAGCTTTTCAAAGGACTTGTTCTCAAGTCTTATGGTGAAAGATCACTTGATGGAAGATATTTTTATAAGAAAGATCGCAATACAGGAAGACCTCTCAGCGAAGATTTCGAGCAGATGGCGGCATTTGATGCTCTCATGAACGAGCTCACCACCAATGACGAAGCTGCTTCAGAGTTCTTTAATCATGTAATTCCTGCCAATGTTTCTGATGCGATCGAAGAAGCCAAGGAAGGAAAGACTACCGAGGAACTTACTGGTATATATAAAGTATAATTCGGATATTTTTAGGGACAGCTTAAATGTTGTCCCTAATTTTAACGAGTGTAGGAGTTTGGAGAAGCCGTCCTTTTGGCTCTTTTTTGAGCTGCTTGTCTCCTTTCTACGACTATCCGAATTCCTGCATTCATTAAAATTAAGGAGGAGTATCCTATGAACAACTTATATTTGGCCCATCATGGTATTCTCGGTCAAAAATGGGGTGTACGCCGTTACCAGAATGAAGACGGTAGTCTCACACCTGCTGGAGAGAAGAGGTATTATAACGAATCTACAGGAAATACCATCGTGGTTTCTAAACCTAAAAAACCGACCTCCGCAGAAATTAAAGAAGCTCGTAAGAATTTGAAGGCGTCGGAGGAACAGTATAAAAAAGACCAAGAAAATTTTCAGAAAGAACTTACTAAGCATTTGGAGTTGTCAAAAGAAAAGTTTGAAGAATATTATAAAAAAACTCGTCATAAGAAGAACGAGGAAGATTGGGAAACCGTACAAAGAGTATTTGATAAAATAAACAGTGATCCCACTTTTAAGAAAAACGCCCGTAAATATGCCGCTGCGAACGAAGCTTATGAAAAGTCAAGAGAATTATATTTTCATAATGCTCAGACTGCAAAATTGGCTACGACTGGCGAAAAAGCTATAACTCTTATGACAGCTTTAACAGCGTCAATAATAGTTGGCGCTATCATGAATCGATTAGAAGATTAAAATAAGAGGTAAGCCATGATCTCTATGAAAATGAGTGACCCTAATTTTAGGAAGACTAATGCTTTTTTGGAAAGGATGCTTAACCTGATAAAGATGGGTCGTCTCGATTACTATGGAAGAAAAGGGGTAGAAGCCTTAAAAGAAGCTACTCCGACCGGCGAAACCGGTGTAACAAAAGATTCATGGTATTATAAAATAGAGAGAGATCCCGGAGTTACAAGATTAGTGTTTTGCAACTCCAATGTACCAGAAGGCGGCTCTGTCAGCGTCGCAATACTTTTGCAATATGGACACGCCATGCGTAACGGTGTGTTTATGCAGGGTATAGATTACGTTAATCCGGCTATGAAGCCGATATTTGAAAACGTCTCTAGCTGGATAGTAGAGGAGGTGAAAGGGACTTGAGTGACGTTGTTGAAAACAAAGTTGTGCAACTCGAATTCGATAATTCCCGCTTCGAAAAAAACGTTGAGCAGAGCATAAAATCTATCAATGAACTAAAAGAGTCTCTGGTGTTAGGACCTAAAACTCAGACTGCTATCACTGATTCGGTTAACAAAATAGATCTTTCGTGATTAGCTAATCAGGTAGATAACATAGCATATAGGTTCTCTACTTTCGGAATTGCCGGAATGACAGCCATTCAGAGGATTACTAATGCTGCGATCGATTTAGGTTTGACACTTGAAAGAAAAGTTGTTGGGGTATTTGGAGCAGCGTGGAATCAGATCATTACAGGAGGTACGTCGAGAGCTGCTAACATCGAGCAGGCAACTTTCCAGTTAAAAGGAATATTCGGCGAGCAGGCAGAAGGTCAAGTTAAGCTCCAAATGGCCATGACTGGAACTTCCGAGCAGATTAAAGAGCTTACAGGCTTAACCGAAGATTTAATTGTAGCTGAGAACGCAGCAAACTATGCGGTTGCTGACACCGCTTATGGGCTTGATTCAGCAGCTAAAGCAGCATCAGTTCTTGCAACTTCGGGCGTTGATGTGCTAAATTTCTCCGATAAATTAGCAGACTCATCAGGTCGTGCTAGAACCGAAATGCAAGTGGCGTTAAGAGCTATTTCCGGTACAGCGGCGATGGCCAATTCATCTTATGATGAGATCGCACATATTTTTGAGAGAATTTCAGGTCAGAACAGAGTAATGGGTCAGGACCTTACAAGTTTGTCTTCGAGAGGTCTTAATGCAGCAGCAGTATTGGCCAATTACCTCAACGAAATAGGCGAAACCACCAACGCCACACAGGCTGATATTCAGGACATGGTTAGCAAGGGTAAGATTGATTTTATGACCTTTGCTAAAGCTATGGATGAGGCTTATGGTGAACATGCAAAAGACGCAAACAGCACTTTTCAGGGTGCATTTGACAATATGCGTTTTGCCCTCTCTAAAATAGGTGCAGACTTTATAGCTCCTATGAGAGAAGATTTGATTCCTGTTCTCAATAATGTGAGAATGACTATTAACGCAGTTAGATCATCTCTCGGTCCTTTTGTAGATGCATGGAAGAAAGCTTCAGCATATGTTACAGATGGTATCGTGGCTAGATTTGGAAAACTTATAGGTTATGGGCAGACAGATGCTGAATGGAAAGGTTCCGATCAATGGGTTACTGCCATAAAGAACATAACTAATGTTGTGCAGATAGCCACTGACACGCTCTTTTCGTTTTTAAATTTCGTAGATTCAATAGTTCATCCTATTACAGAAGCTTGGAAGGAGATATTCCCTTCAAAAGGTTATGACGGATTTGTTAATTTCCTGAATAAGCTTAAAGATTTCATAGATCGTTTAGTATTAACAGGCGATGCTATGAATAAGCTTAATAGAATAGCCAAAGGATTCTTTAGTATATTTAAGATCATAGGTCAGATTATAAGTGCTGCAACTACAGCATTTATCGGTCTTTTCAGAAGTCTTAGTGGCGTAGGTTCATCGTTTTCGGATATTTTAGCGAAGTTCGGAGATTTTTTAACCGAAATTGCTAAGTCTAATAAGGTTTTTAACACGGCTACTACAATATTTCAGTTCCTAGCCGAAGTGATTACAAACTTTTCCGGAGTCGTTGCAAAGGCTTTTGACAGTATTAGTAAATCTATTTCCGGTATAAGCGATAAATTTAAAGATTTAAAAATCGGTATGGGAAAATAAAAATCTTTTGAAATACCGGCTTTAAAAGGAATTAATGATAGTTTTAATGGATTGGGTGAGCGTTTTCAGAAGTTTAAAGACATGTTGTCTGGAAAATTTAAAACCCCCGGATTAGTCGATACAAGTAAGAGTTTAGGCGATATTCGAGGGCAATTAGAACCTGTGATGAATTATTTGAATTCATTCATGGATACAATGAAGTCAATAGTTGACAAGTTAAAATCCATGGTTAAGTTCATTTCGTCTAAGGTCGGCGAAGCCATAAAAGCCATGTTTGATTCTATAGGCGAAATAGCTTCTCCAAATGTTCCAGCATATAAGAAATGGGAAGGAGCTTTTAACTTTAACATATTTACGCTTATATTTGGTGCTATAGGAACAGCCATCGGCAAAATTATAGTATTTATTGTCAAGTTAAAAACTTTCAAGAAGAATTGGAAATTACTGTTCGATTCCATGAGCAGTATTTTAAAGAACTTCGTTTCGGCTTCACAAGGCGTCGCCAAGACTCTTACAGCGATACCTCAGATATTTACGAATCTCAGCACATCAATAAAAGAGGCGACCAAAGCTTTAAAAGTTCAGGCAACTACTCAGATGCTTAAAACTATAACTATAGCTCTTGTCGCGTTTGTTGCTGCAGTATTTGTGCTCTCTAAGATAGATGCTACAAAAGCAATCTCAGGTATGATAGCAGTAATAATTATATTTGAGTATTTGAAGAGAGCGATGACTTCTTTAAATACAATCGATTGGAATCTTAATAATCTTAACGGGTCAACTAAAGCAATTAAATCTCTGATAACCATGTCGCTCAGTGTTATATTAATAGCCATGGCACTGTCAAAGATTACCAAAGCTTTTGGCAAAAATCCTGCCGGAGCCGTATTTGCA
>JAGCGE010000384.1 GCA_017649745.1 Clostridiales bacterium
CCATCTCGAAAAGACGACCGATCAAAGGTCTTCTTCAGATCGTAAGAGCTCTTATCTTTATGGTGCTCGGCATCATAATGGTGTCCATGTTCATCAACCAGAGCCCGCTCGTTCTGATTGGTGGTATCGGTACTTTTACGGCCATCATCTCCATCGTATTTAAAGATGCGCTCCTTGGTCTTGTAGCAGGAGTTCAGATCACATCAGACGACCTTCTCAGGATCGGTGACTGGGTCGAGATCCCTTCCGAAAAAGTTGAAGGAACTGTTCAGGATATCTCACTTATCTCCGTTAAGATCCTCGCATTCGACAACACGTTATACACTATCCCTGCTTATACATTCCTGTCTGTCCCATTCAGGAACTGGCATACAGCGATCAAGAATAATGCAAGAAGAGTCATGAGAACGATCTCTGTTGACGTTAATTCAGTCAAGACTCTTTCTTCTGATGATATCTCTAAGGTCATAAAGGAATATAAGGAATTCGAAGATCTGAAGACTGTTTTCGATGAGAGAAAAGAAAAGAGCGGCGATCTTACTAATCTCGGTGTCTTCATGGAGATATTGCCAAGAATGATAAAGAAAGACGAAAACGTGCGTAAGGATAAGCTCGTTATCTGTCAGATAAACGAGGCAAAGTGCACCACTGGTGTTCCTGTAGAGTATTTCTTCTTTACGGATCTGACTGATTGGGGAAAATACAGCAAGATATCTGCGGAAAAGTCAGAGCTCGCGCTGAACCTTCTTAAGGAATTCGATCTTAGACCATTCCAGTCCAGATCAGACGTTAATCCTAATCCATAAGTTCAAGGAGTCTGTCTCGAAGCTTATACATCTCCTGCACACTGTTCTCCAGAAAATAGTAATGGAGGACGTATGGAACGAGCAGGACGAGGAACATCGCGCTCAATACGATCTCGACTAAGTTTCCGTCAACGAACATGGCAAGGATCGACATGATCTCCATTAATGCGAACAGGACGGTAACGATAAGGTGGATGAGCCTTTCGTGCTGGAAATAGGAGATCTTCATCTCAAGTTCCTTGAGCATCTTCTCCTTCGTCGAAGAATCTGCTTTCGCTGCTTCTTCATTCAGAAACTTCTTAAATGAATCCATATATTCTTTAATATACTTTTTCATAAGCAGATCAACCTCCGTGTTCGAATCTGTTATTGATATAGTTTACTACACTTCTCTTGTCTTTTGTCCAGGAAGGAGCCAAAAGAAGTTTCTTAGGTCCGTCTCCGGTCAGCCTGTGGATGATGATATCTTTAGGTATCAGTTTAAGTGCTTCTTCAACGATATCGAAATACTCATCTCGCTCAAGTATGTGAAGCTTCCCTTCCTGCCACAACTCCGCTAATGGTGTGTCCTTAAGGACATAAAGGCACGTAAACTTAATGCCGTCGACTTTAAGATCAACAACATGCTTAACACTTTGAAGCATCATCTCTTTTGTCTCATCCCTAAGTCCGAAAATAAGATGGCAGATCACTTCTATCCCGTTATCTTTAAGTCGTTTCACACTATCATCGAACTCACTTGTCTCATAACATCTGTTAAACCATTGAGCTGTCTTGTCATGGATAGTTTGAAGTCCAAGTTCCACCATAACAGGCTTTACTGCATTTACACGCTTAAGGACTTCGATGATGTCATCATTTAGACAATCAGGTCTGGTACCTATCGATAAAGCACATATCCTGTCATCTCCCGCTGCCTCCATGAGTTCCTTTTCGAGATATAAAGGAGAACAGTAAGTATTTGTAAAACTCTGAAAATATGCAATATAAAGCGCGGGCTTTTTTATCTTCTTCTGAAGCATCGAAACAGCCGAATCGATCTGGATCTTTATCGGATCGACTTTCGAAGAAGCAAACTCACCCGAGCCTCCGTTTCCGCAAAAAATGCAACCGCCAACTCCCTTTGTCCCGTCCCTGTTAGGACAGGTTACATCAAGACTGATGGCGGCTTTATAAACTTTGGTACCGAATCTATTCTTAAAATATGTGTTAGCGTCAGAGTATTCCGTCTTTGTCATATGTGGAAGGATCATACCCCATCATCTGGTCTTCATTTTTCTTGGAAGTTGCAAAGATCAGGACACTCGAATCAGCTGTGCAGTTCTTGTAGAACTCCGGCTCACAATCAATAGTAAAAGTCACTTTCTCACCAGGGATCCTGACCATTACCTTACAGACCTTACCGTCACCGACTCTGGTAACGACCTTGCCCAATATCATAAACGGAGCTGTACTTACTATCTTGGTATTCTCTCTTATCATCGAGAAATAGATATAGAATACGGCAATAACACCTACACCGATAAGCAACATAAAAAAGACTAATACCGGCACAGACATTATGCCTCCATCATCTCCTGAATTGACTACGAAAAATGCGACTACGCAAACGGCAAAGATCATCAAAAGATAAACGATCATCCTGGTTCTGGCAGTGTTGACAACATTATCCTTTATCCTTTGCCTGATACTCTCATCAGCTGTTCTCCACATAAATATACCTCCAAAAACTAAGGGCTATTATATCATCAATTTTTGCTATCTTCAAAATCCTCTGCGTTTTTCGAAGATACTCCCTTTCCCCTGCCATCTTTCGGATCGCCCTGAAGTTCCGCAAGATGGATCAAACTCTCCTTACCATATCTTTCCTTGATAAGATCGATCGTCTTCTCGAGTTTATCATTCTTGTCTATTTTTTGCACTTCTTCGAAAATACTTATCTGTTCCGGAGCTTCATTACTTACAAGATCCGTCAATCTTACACCGATGCTCCTTACGGATGAATGCCAATCATATGATTCATCGAACAACTCCATAGCCGCCTTATGTATAGTGGATGAATTATCAGTAGCATTAAACAGGATCTTCTGTTTCTCATAAATGCTCAGATCCCTGTCTTTGACCGTGATCTGAATGACCCTGCCCTTCATCCCTGCTTTTCGAAGTCTGGAAGCAACAGAAGACGAAAGAGAAAGAAGCGTTCCCGACACTTCATTCCTGTTCGTCATATCTTCGGCTGTCGTAGTAGAATTACCGACGGATTTAACAGTGCGCTTATAGTCTGCACTCTTTACCTCCGAATCATCCAAGCCGTTCGCATATAACCAAAGAGCATTTCCGGACTTACCGAGATATTCAATCAGAAAACTCCTGTCGGTATTGGCAAGATCTCCGATATTCTTGATATTGACCTTCGAAAGGCGCTGACCGGTGGACTTACCGACAAACAAAAGATCAGAGCAAGGAAGCGGCCATACGATCTGCTTAAAGTTGTCCTTTGTGATCACGGTAGTTGCGTCAGGTTTCTTGTAATCAGAACCCAACTTGGCAAATATCTTGTTGAAGCTTACTCCGATAGAACATGAAAGACCGAACTCAGCCTTGACCCTCTCTCTGATCTCATCAGCTACTTCTAAAGGAGTCCTGTCACCTATGGTATCAGTCAGATCAAGCCAGCACTCGTCCAATCCGAATGGCTCCACTTTGTCAGTATATTCAAGATACATCTCTCGAAGCTTTCCTGAATAAAATACATATTTATCATAGTGAGGAACTGCAAGAACAAGATCGGGACACTTACTTTGTGCCTGCCAAATAGCTTCGGCAGTCTTAACTCCTGCTTTAGACGCGAGTTGATTCTTGGCAAGGATTATTCCGTGCCTTCTCTCTTTATCGCCTGCAACAGCCATCGGAACATTACGATACTCAGGATGAGATATCATCTCTACCGACGCGAAATAGCAGTTCTGATCTACATGAAAAATCACTCTGTCCAAGTCTACACCTCGCTATCGAACATATTTTCTATTATCACAAAAATCCTGTGCTATTTCAATCATTTTTGAGGCATGCGGATTTCTTGTGGTATAAATGTGAATATTCTATTAAGCCAGTTGTATTGTTTGACATTTTCAATATAATATGGGTGTAAATATCAAAAATCAGATATATGATAAAAGTGTGCGCGGAGGTATATATGGCTCAACATAAGATTTTGTTGGTTGATGACGATACAGATATTCTCGAGATCAACCGCTCCTTCCTCGTTAGTGAAGGATATGATGTTTATACAGCAACATCAGTTGCTCAGACAATGGAAAGAGTTCAGGTAGTTAACTTTGATTGCATCGTTTTGGATGTAATGCTCCCTGACGGAAGCGCTTTCGAACTTCCACCTAGAATCCAGGTTTATTGTAAGGCTCCTATCATCTTCCTTACAGCTAAAGAAGATATCGATGATAAGATCACAGGATTTAAGTCAGGTGCTGATGACTATATCACAAAGCCTTACTCTCTCCCTGAATTGAGTCTTCGTATCAATGCTCACATCAAGAGAAACCTTAAGAGCGAGGGCTTCCTTATGGAATTCAATCCTCTTAAGATCAACATCAAGACTCGTGAAGTTACATTGAAGGATGAAGCAGTTCATCTCACAAACAGAGAATTCGATATCTTGAGACTCCTTGCTGAGACACCAAACGTTATCGTTCCATTCTCAAGAATCTACTCACAGGTTTGGGGAGACGATTCCCCTTGCGATAACCATCTCGTAATGGTTAACATCTCTTACCTCCGTAAGAAGATGGAGAAGATCGCTCCTGAGATCACTTATGTTAAGACTGAATGGGGTATCGGTTACTCATTCGCATATCCACCGGTTAAGAACAGTCTTCACGGTGAATTCCAGTAATTGATTATCGAAGGCTGTTTCACGATCGTGAAACAGCCTTTTACTATGATTCTTGGCGGTTGGCTTAAGCCCCGCCTTTTATATGAGGGTATATATGGAAAGAAAAAAGAGAACAAAAGTCATAAATGTTGGTGAGACACATCTGACTCAGCTTCTGTTTGGCATTCTTTTCATTGCAATCTTTCTTCTTATCATGTACCTCTTCTCTATCCTCAATATAAGAAAACCAACCAATGTTCTCTATAATGCAGAACGAGGCTCCTATGATCTGTCGGCAAAGAAAGATAAAGATAATATCTTTATACAGGATCACTGGATCTTCATTCCGAACATGAAAAAAGAGGATATCAAATCCTATCTCAACATTGCTGATTATAAGCTCAAGCCACACGTTTCCGATGTATCGATCACCGGCAGCGGATGGGATGATCTTGGTGAGAAAGCCACATGGCATTGCACTGACTCTTCCATACCTAAATTCGAGCCGTTTATGAACGACGGTATGAGAATGATATCCGGCGCCTATATGACAAAGCTCACTCTAAACGGAGATATAACCAATCTCTATCTGGATCTCGGAAAGATCAATGGACATGCTTTCGTTTACTGTAACGGATTTCTCTTAGGAAATGTCGGTGACTCAACAAAATTTAAGGTCCTCCCTGAGTTTTCGGGCGGATACAATTCAGTTGCGCTTACAAATAATAACAACAACATTGAACTTGTTATATTGATCTATTCTAACCAACAGACGACCAGATCAGGACTTAATACGACTCCGGCACTTTTCTATGATAATGACAACGCGTTGTTTGCCACGCTTCCTACAGCCTTCCTTTCGGTAACGGCCTTCATGACTATCGTTGCAATAATCGGCGGATATCTTCTCAGGAAAACTTTTTCGGACAGTAAGATCTTCTCATTCTTTGCTTTAACTATACTGTTTACGCTCTTTTATATAATCATTAACAGTAATTATCTGCAGTTTGCTACTCCGTACAGATCGATACTCGAATTTCTATGTCTGACGCTGGCTGTTACGTTCTCATACAGTTTTGTATCGTTCCTTTTTACAAGGGAGAGAGC
>JAGCGE010000385.1 GCA_017649745.1 Clostridiales bacterium
GGCCACAGACAGCCATACACACGTGTACGTATCACAGCTATCAACGCTTGATAATCACGGATCGAACTTTGATATATGATCAGTATCATCATAGAAAGAATCGGGAATGATGTCAGAGCTCTTTATATGAGCGGACATTCGGGATATTCCGAACAGGGAACGGATATCATCTGTTCATCTGCTTCTACCTTATTCTATACAGCAGCTAATGCTCTTGAAGAAATTTGTTCTTTGGAAGGTCACATAACTGTTAATGAGGATAAGGGAGACGGTAACGTAAATGCCGTCATTAAGATTCCTGAACTTACAGGTGATGCGAAGGTCAAGGCACAGACGATAATGGAGACCATTGAAGTCGGATTTAAATGTCTTGAGATGTCAGTCAATACTGACGAAGATCAATATATCGAACTGATAGAATCAAAGAATTAGAACATCGGAGGTGTAATCACTATGATTAAGATGAACTTACAGCTCTTTGCTCATAAGAAGGGAATGGGTTCGACCAAGAACGGCCGTGACTCTGAATCCAAGAGACTTGGAGCTAAAAAGGGCGACGGACAGCATGTACTTGCTGGTAACATTCTTGTCAGACAGCGTGGAACAAAGATCCATCCAGGTACAAACGTTGGTATCGGATCTGATGATACACTTTATTCACGTATCGACGGAAAAGTTAAGTATGAGCGTCTCGGTAAGGATAGAAAGCAGGTTAGCGTTTATCCTATCGCAGAGTAATCTGAACTTAGTTTTTGAATGATTCAGTCTGTCGGGATGTCTCGACAGACTGTTTTTTTAATCTTACAGGTAAGGTGACTTATGTTTATCGATCATGCCAAGATCTATGTAAAAGCCGGTGACGGCGGTAATGGTTGTGTGTCTTTTCACACAGAGAAATATGTAACCAACGGCGGACCTGACGGAGGCGACGGCGGTAAGGGCGGAGATGTTGTTTTCGTGGCAACGTCTAAGATCTCTACGCTCCAAAGCTTCAGATTTAAGCACAAGTTCGTTGCTAAAGACGGCGAGAAGGGCATGAACAGAAAGATGTACGGTAAAGGCGGCGAAGACTTAAGGATCGCTGTTCCGGTTGGTACAGTTATTAAAGATCTTGATGAGGACAGGATTATCGCAGATCTTTCTGAAGACGGACAGGAGATAATCGTTGCTAAGGGCGGTAAAGGCGGCCTTGGCAATATGCACTACGCTAACGCGATCAGACAGGCTCCTAGATTTGCTAGAGCCGGCGTTCCTGGTGAAGAGAAGAACCTTTCAGTTGAACTTAAGCTTATCGCTGACGTAGGATTAGTAGGTTACCCTAATGCAGGTAAATCCACACTCCTTTCAGTTATGACAAAGGCTAAGCCGAAGATCGCAGATTATCCGTTTACAACTCTTGAACCTGTTCTTGGCGTTGTACAGGATTTCGATACAAGCTTTGTTATCGCTGATATCCCTGGTCTTATCGATAATGCTCATGATGGCGCTGGCTTGGGTCACGACTTCTTAAGACATATCGAGAGAACAAGACTTCTCATCCATGTAGTCGATGTATCAAGTGCTGACGGTAGAGATCCGCTTGATGATTTCAAGAGCATCAATGAAGAACTTAAGCTCTTTAATGAGCAGCTTGCTACACGTCCTCAGGTCGTTGTAGCTAACAAATCAGATATGGCATCAGAAGAAGAGGTCGAACTCTTTGTAAACGAAGTCAAGAAATTAGGCTACGAAGATGTATTCGTTACATCAGGTGCAGCCATGATCGGAATCAAGCCTTTGATCGATAAGGTGTCTGAACTCGTGAGCAAACTTCCTGCTACTCCAATTTATGAACAAAACGAGGAAGAAAAGGTCTATAAGTTTGAACCGAAAGAACAGTTCAGGATCGAGGTTGACGAAGACGGAGTTTACAATATTTGCGGTAACTGGGCAAAGGTTACTATGGAATCCACAAACTTTGATGACCCTGAATCACTTTCTTATTTCCAGCGTTCGCTCATAAATGCAGGCGTAATAGATGCTTTGCGCGAGGCAGGAATCCAGGAAGGCGACACTGTAAGGATCGACGATTTCGAATTTGACTTTGTGGAATAATAGCAACTTTTTTGTATTTTGTGTGGCAAAAAAGTGAAATTTCACATTTGCTCCAATATGTTACGGGAGTTGTTTACATTTTGTTAAAAATTTAACATATCCAGTCCACAATGTATCGTTATACTAAAACCATAAAGATTTAAGCGACCTCTTAAAATCTGATTGAGTTTGTTATACAAGGCTATCCTAGACGGATAGCCTTTTTTTTCCCCGTTAATTTTTGCTATACTCATGTAAAAGTATCGTGAGGGGGATGAAGGTATGCCTATTTGCAGCAAGTGCGGACGTGAGTTGAGAGATGATGATATCTTCTGCAGTAAATGCGGAAAAAAGATAGATGATTCAGAACAGGTTGATGAGGAAATAGAAAAGCCTGCTGAACTTGAGAAACTGTCTCTTGAAGAGAGTATCGCACTTGCTGAGAAATTGAGTGTGGATTATGCTTCGCTTGAGAAGATTAGAAACGATATCGCTGAGAATGAGGCGACCCTCAGAAAGCCTGTTATACAAAGACCACGCTATTCGGCATTCAGATTCTTCTGGCCGTTTTTTGTCTATGCCTTTATCTCGTTTTGGGTCATATATCTTGTTGGTGGGATCATCTCGATAAATCTTGCTTCGTCAGGAGGAGTTATTTTTTCTATCATACTTGCGTTCGCATCTGTAGTTGTACTTTTGATCTATGGAGGATCAAGGGCTGTTAATATGAGGGATTCTCTTAATTCCGCTGCAGCTGGGAGCGAGCACGCTGATAAAAGGAAAAGAGAAGAACTCTCTGATAAAACAGCAAGCCTCAGGACCGATATGAACCTGCTTAGGAAGAATCTGACAGTCTATGACGCAAGGGTACCTTCTGCTTTTAGAAAAAAGACAACGATGGAGAGGGTTAAAGGTTTGCTTCAGACTGGTAAAGCAGCGGACTTTGATGAAGCTATTAAGATGCTAAGTGAGAATCAGCGCAGATAAATATCAATTATCTAGTTCTTTGATAACGAGGTTCATGACCTCTTCTGCGTTATTTTTCCATGAATCACAGATCTTCTTGCAGGATTCTTTATCGTTACATCTGATCGACGTTGTAAATACGATGCCGGTCGTGTCGTTTATGGAAAGATCTGCATAATAAAAATCGCCGTCTTCTCTTATGGAAGTCTTAAAGTGGTTACGCGCTGATACGAGCTGTCCGAGCTCTTCTTCGGACTTCTTAAGGAATTGCTTCAGGGAACTGCTTAAAGCGTCTGTGACGTCATTTAAGATGACCTTACCGCCTTCGGTGATATATAAGATATCGTCAGAAGAATCGTCTGTAGCCTTTTCGAGCATGTTAGCGGCAATGAGCTCATCGTATCCCTGGGAGAACGTGAAAAAGTCCATGTAGAGAGAATCCAGGCATTTATCCATAAGCATATGGTAAGTGACGCCCGGTGTATCTGATACAAGATGAAGGATTATTATCTTCGCGTTGGCAATATCTACTGAACTCATGTATACGATTATATATTATTCTTTTCGAAAAAGTGAATAAGATTAAAAATCGTACAAAATGTACCTATTTTTAGTTCACGAAAGTAGAAGTCGGTGATATACTTTCTAATAGTTTTTAAAAACTAGTGTGAGGAGAAACATTTTTATGATCAATTTGGACATTTCCAATGTGCTTCCTTTTATCGGAGGCGAAGAAGCAGTCCTTCGTATGGAGCCACAGGTTAAGACGGCTCATGACATGCTTCACAAGAAGAACGGCCCTGGAAACGACTTCCTCGGTTGGTTAGATCTTCCTACTAATTATGACAAAGAAGAATTCGCAAGGATCAAGAAGGCAGCAGCTAAGATCCGTAAGGATTCTGACGTTCTCGTAGTTATCGGTATCGGCGGTTCCTACCTCGGTGCTAGAGCAGCTATCGAGCTTTTGAACCATTCTTTCGCTAATATCGCTCCTAAGAAGGTTAGAAAGAGCCCTATCATTCTTTTCTGCGGTAACTCTATCAGTGCTACTTACTTGGCAGATCTTATGGAGATCATTGAGGGCAAAGATATCTCCGTTAACATCATTTCCAAGTCAGGTACAACTACTGAGCCTGCTATCGCTTTCAGGATCTTCAAGGCATACATGGAGAACAAGTATGGCAAGAAGGAAGCTAAGTCACGTATCTACGCTACAACAGATAAGGCACGCGGAGCTTTGAAGGGTCTCGCTGACAAGGAAGGTTACGAGTCATTCGTAGTACC
>JAGCGE010000386.1 GCA_017649745.1 Clostridiales bacterium
CGTGTCTCCGGCTCATACTACGGCGATTACTACATGCCGTGCGCGGCGGGCGTCGGCTATTCTTATAGTCCGTACCGCTTTATGGAATCCCTTGATCCGAGCGCCGGACTGCTGCGGCTTGTCATGGGTCTCGGAACTTCCGCCGTCGACAGAACGGAAGGCTCTTATCCGCGACTAGTGAGCCTTGATAATCCGAAGGCGACAACCGCCAAAACTATAGGCGAGAAGCACACTTTCTCGCAGCGCAAACTGGAACTTATTAACCGCGGCGAAGGCGTCCTCGAACAGGTCAAGATGGAGACGATCCTGCCTTATATGCCGAACTATCTGAAGCGACTTCTGATGGAGCACGACTACGAAGTCGAGAGCAATTTCCGCGAGCGCGGAAGGCCACGCGAAGTCCTCTTTATCTCATGTCAGGGCATCGTCGAAAAAGATATCATAATGCAGCAGATGCGCGACATCCTCTCGACCATCCAAAGCGAATACGATTACCCGGTGGACACCGAGTTCACCATCAATCTTTCCGAGAGCGGCGATTACGTTATCAACATCCTTCAGTGCCGCCCTCTGCAGGTCTTCAAGGACTCCGACCAGAACACTTTGCCCGAAGTTTCCGATACCGACAAAGTCCTCTTTGACTGCAGGAATTCCGCCATGGGATTATCCCGTTCCGAGAAGCTGGATTACATCCTCTATGTCGACCCGGTCAACTACTACAACATGCCGTACAAGGACAAGTACAAAGTTGCCCGCGCCATCGGCTCCTTCAACTGGAACATGCGCGATCAAAACAAGAAGATGCTCCTCATGGTTCCGGGCAGGATCGGCACCACTTCGCCTGAGCTCGGCGTTCCGACTGCCTTCGCCGACATAAGCGAGTTCGAAGCGATCTGCGAGATCGCCGACTCCAAAGCAGGCTACAATCCGGAGCTTTCGTACGGCAGCCATTTTTTTCAGGACCTTGTCGAATCCGGCATCCTTTATAACGCCATTTTCGAAAACAATAAGACCTTGGCATATGACCGTGAAGTGCTGAATGAGTTTGAGAACGTTTTCGAGGATACGGAGGACCTTAAGGACATCGTGTATCTCTATGATGTTTCTGCACAAAATGTGCTGCTGTGCAATGACATGAAAAGCGACAGGATAATCTGTCTTATCAAAGGAGAATGAAAGTGAAGAACCGACTGATACAAGTCGCCGCGGCCGTGCCAGATCTCAAGGTGGGCGACGTCGACTACAACACCGAGAGGATCATCTCGATAATAAAGTCACAACCCGATGCAGGCGTCATCGTGTTCCCGGAACTATGCATAACAGGCTACACCTGCGCCGACCTGTTTCTAAGCGACATCCTGGTGCAGCGCGCATCGGAGGCACTGATGAGAATCGCTTCCTGCGCAACATCCGTGACGGCTGTCGTCGGCTTTCCTTTGATCGTGGACAACAACTTATATAACTGCGCGGCGGTCCTCTCGGGCGGCGAAGTCAAAGCTGTTATCCCGAAGACTTTTATTCCTAACTACAAAGAATTCTACGAGATGCGATGGTTCGCATCAGGCCGCGACCTTAACGGCCGCACCGTAAAGATCGGCGGTAAAGAAGTGCCGATCGGAACTGATATCCTGCTGGAAGATCCTTCCTCCGGCGCGATCCTCGGAGTCGAGATCTGCGAAGATCTCTGGGTGCCTGATAAACCGAGCACGCATGCGGCTTTGGCTGGTGCGAATATCATCGTTAATCTTTCTGCTTCCGACGAACTTATCGGCAAGAAAGAATACAGGACTTCGCTCGTCAGACAACAAAGCGGTTCATGCTACTGCGCATACATTTACGTATCCTGCGGAGCGATGGAGAGCAGCACCGATCTGGTGTTCTCGGGTCACACGATAATCGCGCAGAACGGAAGCCTTCTTTCCGAGTCTATCTTTCCTTCTTATCCTCATGTCGAGACGGCGCTTATTGACCTCGCGACCATCAATCACGACAGGATAAAACAGAACACTTTCGAGAACGGGAAGACATACCGCCGCGTTGAAGTTCAGCTCAAGCCTGCAGGTACTGCCGAACCGTCCATCGAAGAACTAGCCGATATACTCAAACGCTTCGATTATTTTGTCGCGCCTAATCCGTTTGTTCCTTCGGACAACAATGAGCGCGATGCTCGCTGCAGAAGTATACTTCAGATCCAGGCGAACGGCCTTGCAACTCGCGTCCGCTCGACGGGGATCAAAAATCTCGTGATCGGAATATCCGGCGGACTTGATTCCACTCTGGCGTTAATCGTCTGCGCCGAAGCTCGTAAACTAATCCCCGACATTCATATCATCGCATATACTCTGCCTAACCGCGGAAATACATCTGAACTAACGCACACAAATGCTGACCGATTGATGTCGATCCTAGCGGATGAATCGCATGAGATCGCCATCGAAGAAGGGGTGGATCTTCATCTCGCGCAGCTCGGTCACGAACTCACATATCAGGGTGAAGGCGACGTCACTTACGAGAACGCCCAGGCACGAATGAGAACATACATCCTGATGGACGCAGCCAATATGCGCGGCGGCCTCGTCGTTGGTACCGGAGACCTCTCGGAACTCGCACTCGGCTGGTGCACATATAACGGTGATCACATGTCTATGTACGCCGTCAACAGTTCTGTTCCTAAGACTCTCGTCCGCTTCATCTGCAGTTCCTACGCAGAGTTTTGCGGAAACAGCGAACTTCGCGAAGTCTTACTCTCGATCTGCGACACGCCGATCACCCCTGAACTTACTCCGACCAAAAATGATCAGATCGCTCAAAAGACAGAGGACCTCATCGGCCGCTATGACCTTAACGATCTGTTCCTTTTCTATACACTCCGTTATGGCTTCGAACCTGCGAGGACTGTCGCTTATGCGATGCGTGCCTATCCTGATGTTCCTTCCGAAAACATCCGCGAAGCAGCGCGTAAATTCTATAAGAGATTTTTCTCGCAGCAGTTCAAGCGAAGCTGTCTTCCTGACGGCCCGAAAGTCGGTTCCGTCACGCTCTCTCCGAGAGGCGACTGGCGTATGCCGAGCGATGCCTCGGTTTCTTTGTGGCTGTCTGAGATCTGAGAAGTGATATAATCCCAATTAGTATTTTATTAGCGAGGTCTGATATGGGATTTTTTGATATTTTCGGAAGCGATGACGATACATCATACGGCTACAAGAGTTTTAGGAACACACACGGTTGGGACAACGACAGGATGCTCGAACTTCTGTCTGCAAAAGGCGTGCCTTTCGGTTCGCCGAAGATCGGCTGGATCAGAGCCTTCGGCAAGGAACGCCAGGTTGTAGTTTTCAGCGGTGCCGACAAGACCAACTACATATATGTGGATGCTAATCCGAAGAAGATCATCGTCAGCATGGCACCGAAGCCGGGTCAGATCGGCGGCGCCAAAGATCACATCGATCCTGATGACATCGAAGAAGTCGAACATGATACCGTCAGTGCAACTCTCAAATCAATGGAGCCGGTCGACGTCCTGATTGGCATCGTAAAGGAAATCCTCGACGAGAACAAATAAGGTATTGACTCTCACATTATGTGAGGGATTAAAGCAGCATTGAGATCAATAGATCCATGGAGTAAGATCAAACCTGCTAACAAAAATCAATAGCTTGTTGGCAGGTTTTTCTTTTGTGCAATTCGGGCGCAGCAAACAGACCGGTATCACAGCCGGTCTGTTTTGTCAGCTCTGAATTGTTTTATGCTTGCTGATACACCTCCGTTACCC
>JAGCGE010000387.1 GCA_017649745.1 Clostridiales bacterium
GTTATATAAAAGTGCATCTAGAATATCATCGAAAAGAACACCAACGACACCTGCAGGAATACAAGCTACGAGGATCTTAAACCACATCCGGAATTTATTGACATCAACGTATGAGAGTAATCCTCCGCGTGTTAATGGCTTAGTGTTATGTTTCTTACCAAACGGCCAGATCTCAGTCCAGAAAAGAACAACGACAGCAAGAATTGCGCCAAGCTGAATAACTACAAGATAAAGAGAGAAAAAGTCTTCAGAGACATTAAGTTTTAAGAATCTGTCAAGTATGATCATATGTCCGGTTGAACTAATTGGAAGCCATTCAGTAATACCTTCCACGATACCGAACAATAAAGCGATCAAAAAATCTACTACGCCCATAATCCACCTCTCATTAAAACTTAGTCTAATATACTAATAAAATGAGAGATATAAAAGCAAATATCCGATTTCTTAACCTTAATGAAATAAACTATATGAATTATGCATCGATATCAGTTACGACAGATACAGTGTAATCAGGATACAAAGCAGTGGCTTCTTTTGTCAGTATTTCAACTGCTTCAGACCTATCGATATCAAAACTTACAACAACATCAAAACGAATGGTCTTCTTTTCTGTATCAGCGTAAAAACCATGTAACTGCAAAGCCCAATCATGTTCCAAAACAGTTTTCTGGATGTTATTACGGATAGTACCGACAAGTTCATCTGAAGTGTTGTATGAGTAAACACCAACACCTGTCAGGATAACACCAGTCTCAAGATAAACTCTCGCCTGAATGTGTCTTGTAAGCTTATCGACTTCATCAACAGTCATCGTATCCGGTAATTCAATGTGAACACTACCGTAGTTCTTGTTAGGACCATAATTGAACAAGATAAGATCATAAACACCGCGAACTTCGGAAGATTCATTGATTATGCTCTTAATATGGTTGACTTCTTCCCTGTCGCTTCTCTTACCAAGTATATCGTTTACAGTCTCTACCATCATCTCGATACCGGCTTTAATGATAAATCCTGAGATAACAACACCGACAAATGCTTCAAGTGAAACGTCAAAGATAAGATAAATGATAGCAGATGCAAGAACAGAAGATGAAAGGATCGCATCAAATAAAGCATCAGATCCTGAAGCAACTAAAGCACCGGAATTATGCTTCTTTCCCTGTTTCTTAACATATTGTCCAAGGATCAGTTTAACTACTATAGCAACTGAGATGATAACAAGAGAAACAACACCGTAATCAGCTTCTTCAGGATTGATTATCTTCTTTATTGATTCAACAGCTGAAGTAAGACCGGCATAGAGAACGATCGCAGCAACGATCATTGAACTTAAATATTCGATCCTGCCGTATCCCAGTGGATGCTTTTTATTCGGTTCTTTGGCACCTAGCTTAGCTCCGATAATAGTAACAACTGACGAAAGCGCATCAGAAAGATTATTAACTGCATCGAGTGTTACTGCGATAGAATTAGAAAGAAGTCCTATCACTGCTTTAAAACCGGCAAGAAAGACGTTAGTAATGATACCGATGATACTGGTCTTTACAATTGCCTTCTCTCTTTTCTGTGATAGATTCTCAATACTCCGCTGTTCTGCCATAACAACCTCCCGCTCCAAAGATCAATCAGTGATCTCAGGATCTTTAACAGTAGCTAACAAAAATGACGCTATTAATATAATATAGCATATCGTTTTTGGAAGCATCAGCATACCAAGTATCGGAACTATCCCTGCAAAGACAGCAACCGGAATATAGAACAGGAATGAGAACAAGATATAAAGCCAGATAAATCTGAATCTTCGAATCTCTTTTCTTTTCGAAAAGTATAGCAAACAGATAACAGCTCCAAGTACTACAAACGGAACATTTCTTATAATGCCCCAAGTCATATCACTGCTGTTTTCGAGCCAGCCATTCTGAGGGAATGAACAAAGCGCTACTCTAACAACAGATGATATCCAGACCAGAGCAGTTATGCCCTTTTTCGGAGATCTGTCAAAATAACCGATCCAGACATAATACAAAATGATATAAAAAACTGTCATCGTTATTGAAGTGATGAGCTTGCCGATACCAAGTGCGATCGTAAAGTCAGAATCAATAAAATAATTCAGGACTCTCGGAACAAGATGGAATGCATCTCCGCATCCAAGGACCAATGCAGCAGTTCCCATGTATTTCTCACGATTATTACGTGCCTTAGAAATGATCATTAGACCGCTTATTATCGCAAATAACAGATATAAGATATCAAATGCTGATTCCCCGTATCTCATAACTCATCACCCAAAAACTTTGATCAAAGAGCAGCTTCAACAGCCTTTCTGACTTCATCCATATCAAATGTTGGTTCAAATCTTGCGATTACCTTACCTTCACGATCGATAAGGAATTTTGTGAAATTCCAATTAATATATGTCTTATCGCCGAATTTCTTATTGTTGGCATCGATAAACTTTTTAACGACAGCATTCTTTAATCCTTTTCCAAAACCTTCAGATGGTTTCTCTGAAGCAAGGAATACAAAGAGAGGATCAGCATTGTCACCATTTACATCGATCTTGGCAAACTGAGGGAACTCTGTTCCGAACTTCAGCGTGCAGAAACTATGGATCTCTTCTTCTGTTCCCGGAGCCTGATTAGCGAACTGGTTGCATGGGAAATCAAGGATCTCGAAGCCCTTATCACGAAGCTCTTTGTACATCTTTTCGAGAGGTTCATAGTGAGGAGTAAAACCACATCCTGTTGCTGTATTAACGATAAGCATTACATTACCGCTATAATCAGAAAGACTGACTTCGTTTCCTTTTCTGTCCTTAACCTTAAAATCGTAAACTGTTTTCATCTGAATTACCTCCTTTAGATCAGATCAATGCCTTAGCGAATTCCTTAGCTTTTGCGTAATCGTCTTCCGATGGAAGACCTTTATTGATAAATATCCAAGATGCTTTACAATGAAATTTCTTATCACTTAAAGCAATACCTAACTCATCTGTCGATTTCTTAACAGCATTCCATGTAGAAGCACCGGTAGCTGCTGTGTTCATATTAACAACTTCGCCGATCTTGTCCTTATTTCTCGAAAGAAACTGCTTTACTTCTTTATCGATATCAGCAGCATACATTGCATTAATAAGGAAAAGTCTGTCCACTTTCTCAGTAAGATCTACAGATACATCAGATGCTTCAACTCCGATAGCTTCTGATACTGCATCTGCAAGCTTTTTTGTATTACCCTTCTTGGATCTTGTGAAAAATCTGATAGCTGTTTTCATCTTAGTCCTCCTTGTCTTTATCCTGTTCTAGAATCTTATAAAGTATCTGATATAACGATTTAGCTTCATCAGGTGTAAGAGTAAATTCCTGTGCGATCGACTGAGGTACACACAAAGCCTTTTCCTTTAACCTGTCGCCTTCTTCTGTAAGTGTGATAACAAGATTCCTCTCATCATCCTTATCTTTTTCTTTCCTGATAAAACCTTTACATTCAAGTTTCTTTAAAAGAGGTCCGACAGTATTAGACTTTAAACAAAGGGACTCACATAAGAACTTCTCGTTTACCTGCTTCTCCTCCCACATAACCATCATTACGATGTACTGCGTATATGTGAGATTTAGATCATCAAGCAAAGGTTTATACTTTCTCGTGATCATATTAGAAACAGCATATAACGGAAAACAAAGCTGATTCTTAAGCCTGATCGCTGCATACTTATCATCCATCTGAACTCACCTCAATTATATCGCACGCGACTTATTTAATTAGATTATATCGCGTACGATTTAATTTGCAATATATAAGTGTGTTTTTCATGGAATATTGACAAAAAAGTGCTGAATCTGTCAGCTTACTGCTGCAATGATAAGAATTATTATTGTAGGAATACTAAACACAAGACCAGTCACGACAAAAGGGATCAGACCTTTTAAGGGATTACCAATATAATAATCATGTGGTCCGTCATGCTTTTAACATTATTCTAGCATACCCTTTTCCCCTATATAAACTTTACAGATAATCCACCAGGTCTCAGATCAGTTATTGGACTTTTGGAATGCTTTAAGGTCGTCAGTCATTCTTTTTGCTGCCTTAAAATCAAACAGATACATTATGATCTCTACACCTATAAAGACTAATGCTACCGAAATAATGATGGAAAGAAGACTTGGAACATCAACATTGGAAAAACCTGAAACGCCGAACGAGAATACCAGGATAATAAGTTCTATTGAGATAAGCTGAATTATATTTCTAAAGATCATCTGCTTAACTGTGAGCTCACGCTTGGAATACATGACAAGCCCCGGAATAACTCCAAGTACGCCATCGATAACCGGCACGATAAATGCTGTATAATCCAATTTCTCATCAGGAGCCAGGATGATACCACAGGCAAAGATCACGATATTGACCAGAGTTACGATTATGAAGAAACTCATTAAATTGTTTTTAATATGTTCTTTCACTTCCCTGACCTCCTGCTAATGTATTCCCTGAATTCTGATACATATTTGCGCGATATAATGACATCTTCCCCGTTTGTGAGCTTGCATCGAAATCTGCCATTAAGGGCAGGCTTGATCGAATCGGCCTTCATTATATTAAGAATGACCGATTTCGATATTCGGAGAA
>JAGCGE010000388.1 GCA_017649745.1 Clostridiales bacterium
AACGGAGCTCACAAAGCAAGAACTCTTGTGACCTGACTGTCCCTGATCTGACGCAGTTGTCTGCATGCAGCAACCCGGACCCGAATGATATATCGGACAGACTCTGTCGATCGCGCCAAGCACGGAATTGATGCCGGCCAGAACGCAGCCGCCCTTAGGATTTTCCATTACGTTAGCCATGTCAGTTTCCTCCCTCAGTTATGTACTTAAACGGATTCTGCTCGTACCATGATTCCTTGTAAGGAAGCTTGGTATGTGCAGCAAGTTTCTTATTAAATCCCGGATTCTCCAGCTGATCGGCGATCTTATTTCCGAGGAACAAAAGTCCGTCGTAACCCATGGTCGGGCGCTTACCGTCGAGAACATGAGTAGTCGGGATTCCGAGTTTAGCAGCCCACTCCGGAACGCCGATGAAAGCATCAGGCTTCAGGCGATTAACGAGGTTGACCTGCTCGAACGGCTGCATATTAGCAATATCAACAACGAAGTCTTTATGAATGCCGTTCAGATATTCGATATCTACTTGAGCATCATCGTCATAGGTCGGTGTCTCAAGACCTACAAGTTCCATTCCGAAATCGTCGATAAGTGCAGCAGCCGCGAATGAACGTCCTGTTCCTCCGCAGATGAAGACACGCTTGCCCTGAAGTCTGTCGCGGATCTTCTTGACGAGCGGCTCGATCCTCTCGTGCTCGCGCGCAATGATCTCTTCGACTTCTTTCTCCTTGCCGATGACCTTCGCGATACCTCTGTACCACTTGTCAGTATTACGGATACCGATCGGCATTACAGTGTGAGAATATGGAATGTCGTAGTCCTCTTCCAAAGTCTTCATGAACTCATCAGCGAAGACTTTACAGATTGATGTAGAAGCCTTTGCAGCAGGGATCTTGCGAATCTTTTCGAGCGAACTGAAGAAAGGAATGTAATTGACCTTCGCACCAAGAAGAGAGAGCATTCTCTCCATCTCTTTCTGATCAGCGTAGCTTACAGTAGTCGGCGCGAAAAGATTGATAAGTCCGTCCTCTTTCTCAACTTTCTGATTCTTAAGAATGTACTTGTTGATCGATATGAAAGCAGCATCAAAACCTGATGCACAGATCTTGGATTTGAAACCCTCACAATGGATCGGCACGAGAAGCGTATCAGGGAACTCAGACTGGAGATTCTCACAGATTGCATCGATGTCATCGCCGATGATTCCCGACGCACATGATGTGAAAACGAAAGCGAGCTTCGGGTTATACCTGTCGACTGCTTTAGTAACTGCCTCGCGAAGCTTAGCCTCTCCTCCGAAAACAACACTCTTCTGATCGATATTCGTTACGATCAATCGCGGATTTTTAACGTTCCTGATACCTCTATGGATCTGACCAACACGGTACATATCGATCGCCATGATCGCACATCCCACACAGCCTTGCGGCGAGTGCGAGATAAACACGGAATCTTCAAGCGACATCAACGCCGCCATACTGTTAATCTGCTGGCACTGAAGTCCCTGAGCGAAGCTTCGGTCAGCTCTTTTAAGACAACCTTTCTTGTAATCCTCGCTGACTTCCTTACCTGTGGAACCCAGATCATTTAATCTGCCGGGCTTACTTTCTCTTACACCTGAATATGTAACCTTAGACATGATCTGCCTCCTTCTCAAGTGCCCGCACGAAGCGAGCGATTGTTATCGATCTTGTTGTAATATGAAGCGATCTTATTAAGTGCATCCGTAACCTTTGTCTCGATATCGAACACTGAGATCGCTCTCTTTTCGAACTGCTTCTGCGCCTGAAATCCGATCTTCTTGCAAACGACCGCACGGCAGTCTTCGACAGCAGTCACCTTAGCTGCGACTTCTTCACCGCCACCGCATCCGTGACCTCCGCCGGAGCACCCGTTCTTGTCGCCGCACTTGCTTACGCAAGCTTCACCTTCAGCGACTACACGCTCTTCATGAAGCTCGTACTTCTCGCCTTCAACTTTGTATATAAGGAACTTCTCGACTTCGCCGAACTTGAGGTCAGTGTTGACGCCGTCAGATGATCCTATCGCAATGTAATAAGCCATAACTAACTCCTTTATTTACATGTCCAACATAACCATCGATTTTCACGTTAATGTTGGGTTTTTCCGGTAGATTTCAGCTGATTTTTCTCGAAAAAACCAACATTTATTCGAAAATAAGAATTTATGTTGGATATCACCTCTTAAGATGTTCGAAAATTCCCAACATGATATTCATTTTCGAGTGTTATGTAGGACCCCCGAAAAGAGAATATACCAAGCACAACGAATCGTGCCTGGCATATCCCCACGTTTTATCAGTTAAATCGGGAAACTGCTACTGTATAGCTGTCCTCGATGAGGCGGATACCGCCTTCATAACCGACATATGATCTGTCGAATACCACCTTGTCCTGTACAGGCCATGAGATATTCAGGAAGTTACCTTTTAATGATTCTGTCACTTCTTTATCGTAGTAACCGCCAAGCACCAGCGGATAACCATGATAGTCGTGTTCCTTGATCTCGTTGTGGATCTTGAATCCGTCTGTCTCGAATGAGACGTCTGCTTCGATACCAAAGTTCAGTTTCTTGAACTCTTCAGCGATCTGATCTCTGTAGTTCTTTGGTGTGTCGTCGACGACAAACTGCTTAGCCGGAATGAGACCCAAGTCGTTAACGAGGAACTTAGTGATTCCAAGTGAGTACTGCGCATCAGCTACGACAGTGAATTGCTTGTTTATGACGCGGTTCTCAAGGAAGAGGTCTGCATATCTTCCGATGAGATAATAGTAGTAGTCCTCATGCTCCTTGACGACTGCTTCGATCTTCTCTTCGGCAACGCCTGCGAACTTACCGACTTCTCTTAGAAACTTACTGGTCTCTGTGGCTCCGATTGGAAGCGTCGGATAGTGAAGATAAGGAGTACCGAATTTACGCTCCATCTTCTTAACGTTGCCGAGTCCCACCCAAGGTGAAACGAGAAGATTGAATTCAGCTTCAGGGATCTTGTTGATGTTCTCGATTCCTCTGTTGTAGCCGAAGATCGTGTTAGGTGTGAGTCCTAATTCGGCAACCAGTTGCTCTAATGCTCTTAAGTTACCGAGCCAGAAAAGATCCTGATACGGAACGTCTGCCCAGATATTCACAAGACCCTTCTGCTTCTTGTCTGACTTCTTAAGGTACTGCTCTATGATCGCGTCAACGACCTGCTCGTGTCCCTTGTAGTTGTTGCCCTTGAATCCTGCAGTTGGTGCATAGATAACAGGCTTATCAGCATCTTCGAATCTCGATACAACTTCGCCTGAATCATCACCAACGATCTCAGGGATACATCCTGTGAGAACAACATAAAGGTCTGCGTCGATGACCTTGAGAGCGTTTTCAATAGTGGAATTAAGTTTCTTTACGCCACCGAAAACAACGTCCTTCTCATTGATACTCGTACACGGGAAGATGTTCGGAGAAAAGTATCCGGAACTTCCGTTTGTATCGGAGAGTTTCTGTGCGCAGCCAGGACCTGAGTGAAGTATAGGCAATGCTCTGTCGATCGCCTGAACTGTCTGCATCGCAGCCAGCGCACATTTATATCTTTGCTTATCAAGTATTTTAGCCATTATTTGTTCTCCTCCAGGAATGTATCGACATCCTGCTTGTACCACCAGTCTGTGTATGGAAGCTTGGATCTCTTAGCGAGGTTCTCCTCGAAGCTTCGATTCTTGATCGCGTCGACGATCGTTTTCGCGAACTCAAGAGTATGCTTGTAACCGAAGATCATGTACTCGTCGGCTACATAGATAGCAGGTGTGCCGTTCTTGATAGCCCATACCGTTGAACCCGGATGACGGGACAGGTACATATCAGGCTTATATTTGTGGAGGATATTCATTACCTCATAGTTCTGCTGATCGGCTACGCTTGCCTCGAAGTCGATATCGTTATCGAGGAGGTACTTCATTGAAGGCGGAACGTCACCGTTCTCATACTTCTTGTCGTAGTGCCAAGCGAGAGCCCATACTACCTTAATGCCAAGCTCATCGAGTACTCGGGATACTTCAAACGTATAGCCAGGACCCATTCCGAGAACAGCTGTAAGACCCTTGAGTTCCTTCTTGACCTCTTCGATCTGAGGAATGTAGATCGCACGCTGCTCTTCGATGTATTTCTCGATCTTCTCGGATCTGCCGGTAACCTTACCGAGCTCGCGGAGCCATGTCTCAAAACCCTTGATACCGCACTGGTTGATGCTCCTTACATAAGGAACTCCGTACTTTTCTTCAAGTGAGTTACCAAGGTAGTTACCGAGAGTACCGCAGATACATGTCGTAGCGACAGCCTCAGAAAGATGAGAGAGTTCTTCGACTGTTGAGTTACAGTAGAGGAATACAGGATCAAGGTCGAAGTTCTTGAACATCTCGATTATCTCCGGACGGGCACTCTCGAAAAAGTTCTTGAAGTTGATCTTGTTAGTCTTAACGCCTTCCCTCGGTGGCTGCACGATAGACTGCAAAACAGCGTGATCCGAAATATCGAAACCGGTTGCCCAGATACGTGACTTGAAGCCTTCGCAGTGGACTGCAACGATCGGTACGCCGACCTCATCTCTTACTTCATCAACGATACTGTCGATGTCCTCACCGATGATACCAGTTGCACAGGAACTTGATACAAAGATAGCCTTCGGTGAATATCTCTTGTTAACTTCAAGGATGACGTTTCTCAACGTATTAGTTGATCCGAAGATCGTGTCATTCTCGTTCATGTCTGTTCCGACATATACTGTGTCACTTGTAACGCCGCGCTTCTTTGACATTACCTTGGCCATATAATAGGATCCGGCTGCCGCAACGGAACATCCTGCAGGACCGTGGTGGATAAGTGCTACATCGCGGATACCGCAGAGCTGTCCGAGAGCACATGAAGAAAGACATGTACTGGACTGTGAAAAGCATCTGGAACATCCCTTGAGCGTTCCGCACTCACTTTGTGTAGCGAGATCTTTTAATGTTCCTACGTAGCCCGTGATGGAACCGATTCGGTTCTCTCTTGTAGCTATGTTGGAATTATTCAGATTAGTTGGCATATATTAAACCTCTTCTGCAAAAAGATTAGTGGAAAGGTAACGAAGACCTGTATCAGGGAATACAGCTACGATCTTCTTGCCCTTGTTCTCA
>JAGCGE010000389.1 GCA_017649745.1 Clostridiales bacterium
CAATAGTAGATATAGAGGTTTTACCGAATGAGACTTTTCTGGAAAACAGCGAGTGGTAATCCACAGTCCTAACCAAATGAAGATTTCGAGGAGACGGTAAAGAGAATTCGTATGCTTCCTGTTGAAAGAAGTTTCTCAGTGTCAGCACCAGTCACAATACTGAAGAATTCGTAATAGATGCCGATAATTCCCATTGATATGATAATCATAATCGAGCACCAAAACATTTTTTGCAAAATACTTCCATCAAAAAAGAATAGCGCATACAATATAACAAAAATGAATATCCAGGTATCCCATTCTGGCAATGAAAGGAATAGGTACAACGAAAGAGCGGTTGCTGTTAGAAGAGAACAAGCCAACGAAGAAAGGTATTCGGGCTTCTTTTTTGGAAGCATCTTTGTGATAAACCAAGTGAATAAAGCTCCCTGATAAATATTCAGTAATATTTCATAGACTGTCCAAAACATATCAATAAGCCTTTTTAAAGTGATCTATCATTCGATTGGTCAATTCTGTTCGGTATTTACTGCTGACAGGTATTTCGATGTCATTATGGAGAATAACCATGTGGCTGCTGTATTTTGTTACATAATTTAAGTTAACTATGAAACTCCGGTGACATTGATAAAAATCTGTGGATAGTTTCTCATCAACAAGGCTAGAAAATTTGGTGCCGGAAAGACTTATCTCTCTGACAGATCCATCTGTCAGAAATAGTTTGGCCCGATGATCTGTCGTTAACGATTCCAGATATAGAATCTGATCGCTATCGATAATCATCCGCTGGCGATTGCTCTGAAAGATAAATGCATGATTCTTTACTAATCTTGATCGTGAGTATACTTCATCTAGAACAGAAGCAATCTTTTGTTTATTTAGCGGTTTCAACATATATCGAAAAGCCGATATCTCAAAAGCACTCTCAAAGTATTCTTTACTGTTAGTTGTGAATATGATGAAAGCCTTTCGATTTTGCTGGTGAATTCTTTCTGCTAAACGGAACCCGGAACTAGGATCATCATCCGTCATAATATCGAGAAAAAACACATCATATGAATCTATATCCGGTATAGAGAATAGTAGTGAGTGCGTATCGAGATAGGAGTGAATAATTACATCGGAATAGTTATGATGCGACTTCCAAGAGTGAACTGTCTGAGTCAGTTCGTCCAGTTCTTTTTTATTGTCATCAAAAACTACGATCTTCATTCTGTCACTTCAGTTAAGAAAAGCTAATTTTGCCCACAAATACACAATATAAATATACCATGACCATTTGATGCATGCTATCTCGTTCTTGCATTTTTGAGGGGGGCTCTTGCATGTTCGAACATTTTCTTAAAGATTTGTGATACAAATGTATATATCTGGGGCTCTGGAGATTTTTGGGAAACGTGATCTTATGAGTATTCGTAATAGAACTTGGATGAATAACAAGCGGTCAGGCGGAGTGATCTGCCTGATCGTTATGCTCATTTTCGGGTGCTTTTCTATTACTTCCGTTTGTTTGCTGGTAAGAAGTGAAAAGAAGACCGAAATGGAAGAAGCGCTTACATTAGAGGGTGATTATGATGTCATCGCCTATGAAGCTCCAATCGGATTTGAAGATCAGTTTTCTGAGGTGGAATGGCTGGATGAAATCGGACTTTATTATGAGATGGGAACCGTAACAAATTCAGACGAAAGAGCTTCCTTTAGATCAGTCTCGTTCAAGGATGAGTTATCTGAAAAAATGTATCATCTTCCATGTATCCGTGGTGCGTATCCGAAAAACGAAAATGAGATTGCGGTGGATGTATCTGTTGCCAGTATGTATGGTATACCGCCATATCCAGGTGAAACAATATCATTAAAGTCGTTCGATACCGATGGGGAATATATTGGGGAAAAGGAATACGTGATTTCCGGGGTCTTCAGACTTTCAAATAATGCTGTTTATAAGGGATGGTACAGATCCACCTTATCTGGAGTGCGTGATTATTCGATGCCGGGAGTTTTCTTTTATCCTTCTGATTCAGCTATTC
>JAGCGE010000390.1 GCA_017649745.1 Clostridiales bacterium
AAGCTTGGAAAGCCAAGGAACAATGTACTCATATGGTGTACTTTCAATAGACTCAGGCTCCTCGAAAAGGCCAACGATCCTAACCTTCTTATCAGAAGGAATCTCATTGATCTTCTCCTTAGCTTCCTTAGACAAAGTGTATTTAGAGCTAGCTGACATATCAAATGACAACTTATCATCTAATGCAACATATAAGAAAATATTAACTGCAAGCAATATCAGAAAAAGGATAACTACTGAACCGATAGAGAAAAGCTTAAGATTAGCTGCTCTCTTATCAGATACTATCTTCTTATTTTTCTTATTATCAGACATTATGTATTACCTCCGCGATCAAGACTGAGACCAGCGCTTCTTTTCAAGGATCCTGTAAGTAAGGAACAAGAAGAAACCGCAAAAGCTCAGACAGAAGATTATTGAAGCAAGATTAAAGATACCAAGACGCATAGAGTCTGTTCTTTCCATTGGATCGAGCCAGCTGAATGCGCTTACAATAGAGTTCTTGATCTCAGTAATCTCATCGCTTGAAAGGTTCTTGTTGAAAAGATTCATCAAGGAAACCAAAGCGGAAGCTACAAATGAACCAATCGTAGGAAGCAACTGAACCAGAAGTATCAATACAAAAGATACGATAGCTGCAACGATCTGACTGTCGCTTATTGAAGAAGCAAAGATACCGATCGCACAATATAATGCAACAAGAATAAAGAAGACAACCGCAGAACCGAATACACCGGCATCGATCTTACCTCCCATAATCTTAGTGCAGATTATATGAACAATAACGTTGACAAACATGATGACAAAAAGACAGAAAGCAGCGAGGAATTTACCAAGGACCACAGATGACAATTTGATCGGTGATGTATAGTAGATTATATCTGTTCCCCTCTTTTTATCTTCAGCAAGAAGTCCCATAGTAACAACCGGGATCAAAACCAGAAAGAAGCTTCTAAGACTTACAAGCTCTGATGCAATACTGATAGATCCTCTACTGAATGATGATACAAATATAAATCCCGAAAGGAATGAAAACAAAGCCATTGCAACATATCCTACTGGAGATTTGAAATATGATAATAATTCGCGTTTAAAAATAGCCAGCATAATTTCCTCCTTAAGCTCCCTGTGTGATATTCAAGAATATATCTTCCAAAGAAGCATCAAGCGATCTCATCTCAAGAATAGGACAATTGATCTGTGCCATTGTATAGAAAATAGAAGTTCTGACTTCAGCTTCACTTGAGATCGTAACTTCAACCTGATTATAATCTGCTGATTTACTCTCCCTGACAAAGACTTCTCCAATACCAGGTATTGCACGGATAGAATTGCTGACAAGCTTAGGATCACCCTTAAATACAACCAGCATCTTCTTTGCTTTACTTAATCTGCCGGAAAGATCATCAATTGAATCTATTGCAGCAACCTTACCTTTGTTGATGATAACAACTCTGTCACAGACAGCCTGTATCTCAGAAAGGATATGAGAACTGATGATGACAGTATGATTAGTAGCAAGCTTTCTAATGAGCTTTCTGATCTCTCTGATCTGATTAGGATCAAGACCAACGGTAGGCTCGTCAAGGATAAGGATCTCAGGGTTGCCTATCATTGCCTGAGCAATACCAACTCTCTGCTTATAACCTTTTGAAAGGTTCTTGATGAGTCGATCAGCAACATCTACGATCTTTACCATTGCCATTATCTTAGCAAGTTGAGGAACTCTGTCCTTTTTATTTACACCCTTTATGTCGCACATAAAGTTCAAATATTCAACAACCGTCATATCAAGATACAAAGGTGGAAGTTCAGGAAGATAACCTATGCACTTTTTAGCAAGTTCAGGTTCCTCCAAGATATCATGTCCATTGATAACAACAGAACCGGATGTAGAAGAGAGATATCCGGTAATGATATTCATCGTAGTTGACTTACCTGCACCATTAGGTCCCAAGAAGCCTAATACTTCGCCTTTGTTTACAGTGAAAGAAATGCCGTTTACAGCTCTCTTATCACCATAACACTTGACAAGATTCTTAATTTCAATCATGTTTGCCTCCTGTTTAAAGCATTACTCCTTATTTTACTATAATTTGCCCTTATATTCAAAAATCGTTGTTATTTGCATCTGAATGCAAATACTTTAACGCCATCACCCTTGAATCCGTAAATAGTCTCTTTACCATCAATAGTCTTGTGGTAGATATCAACTTTCTCTCCGCTCTTAACTTCAGAATGATAGTTGATATCAAACTTCTTGATAGAACAGACATCAATACCGAGCTTATAAAGTACATCGTATGCCCAAGCAACGTACCTCGTATTATTTACATGATCATTGTGATCCAATTCAGAAAAATCAGCATATTTCGTAATTACAGGTTCGCCAAGCTCTTCCATATCAGGGATCTCAAGCTTAGGAGCCGCATAATCAAGTGCAAGTCTGTCATTCTGAGGTTCGAGGAGCTTACCGTTTACCTTTCCCTCAAAAACAGCTTCAACATTAGTTGGTCTAACAGGTCGATGTGAGTTATTGTCAGCTACGATCCACTCGGAACAAGCTCTTCCTATCTCATTACCGTCAACATCATGAACAGAATAATCTCTGCGCCAAAAAATGCCCTTTACACCACATCCCCATGTCTTGATCGAAAAAGAATCCTTCCACTTCGGGAATGAATCCATTTCAACTGACATCCTAAGGATGATCCAGCAAAAGTCATTTTTCTTAAGAGTATCCGTATCCACGCCATACTCGTAAACGCCGTATTCAGCTGTTTCTTGAAAATCACCTGTCAAAATATTAGGAAAGATAATGTCATCTCGTGAACACTCATGACATTCTACGTAAAATTTTCTCTCACAATAAAGTGGAACGCTCATTATTCTTCGTCCTTTTTATTTACAATTCTCATAAAATGAGTATTTCTAGGGTTATATCTGCGGAATGCTTTATACATCCTCTCGTTAAATTCAAATATAACCATATATTTCATTCCATCTGATTCTACAAAGCAATACCAATTGGATTCTTCTTTCTTAAGCTCACTATAACGAGTTGCATTGATAACAAGAGATGAATCCTTCTTATCCTGCTCGAAAGTATCAGCCGTAACAGGAGCGATCCTGTTGCACTCCTTAAGATTAAAACTTGTCAAAAGCTGTCTTTTGTTCTCATTGATGATCTTTGTGAAAGTGAAATCATCATTAGTAAGTGAAGTCTCAAATTCGATATTCTGTCTTGTATTAAGATAATAACAAGCAAAACCTATAGCAAAAGATGCCACAGCTGAGACGAAAAGAACATTAATACCCAAAAAGATCGGGATCAAGAATATTGCCAAAATTAGAATAACAGTAGCAGTAATACTGAAAACCTTAAACAAAGTAGTATAGACTGACTTCTCTCGTTTTACGAAACTCTCAACAAAAACATCATCTATCAAGGATATATCCCCCTCTTCTTTATCTATGATATATTATCACAACGAATAAATTCATCAAACATATAATTATTAATAATATAAAAATAAAGACTGCCCCACAAAAATGCGGGACAGTCTTGAAAGCGGACAATATATCAATACATGCCCGGTGCCTGAGCAGGCATCGGTGGCTCCGGTTCAGGAATATCAGTAACAACTGCTTCTGTAGTAAGAAGTGTTGAAGAAACTGATGCAGCATTCTGAAGTGCGGAACGTGTAACCTTAGCAGGATCTACGATACCTGCCTTGAACATATCTACATATACATCATTCAAAGCATCATATCCGATACCTGGTTTCTTGTTCTTGATCTGATCACAGATAACGCTTCCGTCAACGCCTGCATTAGCAGCGATCTGACGAACAGGCTCTTCAAGAGCACGAAGTACGATAGAAACACCAGTCTTAACGTCACCTTCAACTGTCTCAAGGAGACTAGCAACTGCTGGAATTGCATTAATAAATGCAGTTCCGCCGCCAGGAACGATACCCTCTTCAACTGCAGCCTTAGTAGCAGCAAGAGCATCTTCGATACGGAGTTTCTTCTCCTTCATCTCTGTCTCAGTAGCAGCACCTACCTTGATAACAGCTACGCCGCCGGAAAGCTTAGCAAGTCTCTCCTGAAGTTTCTCTTTATCAAACTCGGATGTTGTCTCTTCGATCTGAACACGAATCTGATTAGCACGAGCCTTGATATCTTTCTGTGAACCACTACCGTCAACGATGATAGTGTTATCCTTTGTAACCTTAACCTGATGAGCACGACCAAGCTGTTCGATAGTTGTATCCTTGAGCTCTCTGCCGAGATCAGAAGTGATAACTTCACCACCTGTAAGGATAGCGATATCCTCGAGCATAGCCTTACGTCTGTCACCGAAACCAGGAGCCTTAACACCGATACATGTAAATGTACCACGAAGCTTGTTAAGGATAAGTGTTGCAAGAGCATCACCTTCAATATCCTCAGCGATGATCAAGAGCTTCTTACCCTGCTGAGCGATTGGCTCAAGAACAGGAAGAACATCCTGAATATTCGTGATCTTCTTATCTGTGATCAAGATATATGGCTCATCGAGAACAGCTTCCATCTTATCCATATCTGTTGCCATGTAAGATGAGAGATATCCTCTGTCAAACTGCATACCTTCAACAACTTCGAGAGAAGTACCCATTGTCTTGCTCTCTTCAACTGTAATAACACCATCAGCAGTAACCTTATCCATAGCCTCGGAAATGAGTTCACCGATAAGCTCATCGCCTGCTGAAATAGCAGCTACCTTTGCAATATCCTTAGAACCGTTTACTTTCTTTGCACTAGCAAGAACCTCAGAAACAGCCTTATCTACCGCCATTGAGATACCCTTACGAAGGATGATCGGATTAGCACCTGCTGCTACGTTCTTCATTCCTTCTCTAATGATAGCCTGTGCAAGAAGTGTAGCTGTTGTTGTACCGTCTCCAGCTACGTCGTTTGTCTTGGAAGCTACTTCCTTAACAAGCTGAGCACCAGCATTCTCGAATCTGTCTTCGAGCTCGATCTCCTTAGCGATCGTTACACCGTCGTTAGTGATCAATGGTGCACCGTACTTCTTATCAAGGACTACGTTTCTACCCTTAGGTCCAAGTGTTACCTTAACTGTATTAGCAACCTTATTTACACCGATCTCTAATGCCTTTCTGGCATCCTCAGCATATTTAATATCCTTTGCCATAATTAATCATCCTTCCTGATATTATTCAACGATAGCGAGGATATCGTCCTGACGTACGATAATGATCTCCTCACCGTCGATCTTTACTGTTGTTCCAGCGTAATCTCTTACGATTACTTTCTGACCCTTCTTAACTTCCATCTTGATATCTACGCCGTCAACCTTTCCTCCCGGACCGACCGCAATGATCTCAGCGATCTGAGGCTTCTCCTGTGCGCTTGATGTGAGCACGATTCCGCTCTTAGTTGTCTCTTCTGCCTGAAGTTTCTTGATTACTACCTTATCTCCTAAAGGCTTAACTGTCATGGTGCATGACCTCCCTTTATTGAACTTTAGCACTCAACTACCTCGAGTGCCAACACGACTAATATAATGCTAGTTTTATTCAAAGTCAATACGAATATCAAAAAAAGTCAAAAAGAAAGACAGGCATTTTTGTGGCATAGAAAAACTGCCTCGAAATACTTATCGAGGCAGTTAAATAAACGCTAAAGCCTTATCCCTGGATATGTTCCTGAACATCAAAATCGTCAGGACAGTTCTCTTTCTGATTAGGGATATTATCTACAGGATCAAAGTCCTTTCTCTCGCCATATAGGAATTCCTGAACATATGGGATAGTTTCGTTCCAGTTGTTTCTGATACTCCACTCATCGCCATACATGCCCGAATTATAGAAACCTTCAAGAGGAAGCTGGAAATACTGGATACTTGCACCCTTTAAAGACGGAAGGAATTCAAGAGCATACTTAGTTATCTCATCTTCAGGAATATTAGTTGCGATCAACTCAAGAATATTATCCAAACAAGCTCCTTTGTCCACGATGCTCATATCCATGAACCTGCTCATAAGGCTTCTCAAAACTTCGACCTGACGCTCGGAACGCTTGTAATCACTGTCGACATGACGGATACGTGCATATGCAACAGCCTGACGACCGTTAAGCCATACATCACCTGTATTATTTACAAGCTGATAATCAGCATCGTAACCAGAGATAGTATTTATCTCACGGAGGTTATCATTAAGTCCTGCAGCACTATAAAGCTCTGAGTTGCTGACGTTTACGAAAACACCGCCGGCCGCATCGATAACCTTAGACATGTTATAGAAATTTACAAATGCATAGCCGTCTATCTCCAAACGGAGAGTGTTTTCTACGGTAAGCTGCAGAAGGTCAGGACCACCCTGAGACATTGCCGCATTGATCTTCATAGGATTTTTATATCCCGGAACATATACATATGAATCTCGGGCTATGGACATAAGCTTGATAGTTCCTGCTTTGTTATCTACAGACATGATCATGATAACGTCTGCAAGACCACCCTTACCGTCTTTCGAATAACTCTTAGAACGACTGTCTATACCAATCAACAGAAAATTATGTATCGATTCATCCTCGATAACAGGTATCTGCGGTTTTAACTCTTCACGAAGCTTAGAGATCTCAATAACTTCACCTTCATCGTTTACGAAAGAAGCTGTAGGTGTTGGTTCAATGAACGTAACCTTACTGAACATATAGTGTTTGTACCATAAACCGAAGATAACTACACCGAGAAGCAATCCCAGAATACCCATTCCTACACGAAGGAGGATCCTGTTACGACGTCTTCTCTTATCTCTCTTCTTCGCAATATAATCATCAAGACCTTCATTACGTTCCTGAAGCTTACCCGTGTTAAACGGCTTTGTCTCTTCCTGTTCTGCGAAGCTGAACTTATCTTCAACAATCTTTTTTTCTGTTGGAAGTTTCTCTTCCCTGATCTGCTTAACCTCAGCAGAAGGCATGTTCTCCGGTTTTCTTGCAGGCTGTCGTTTCTTACCGCCGTTACCCGGAAAGATCAATTCATCGTTAGCCAATTCTCATTTCTCCTTTAATCACTCAGTCCGTTCGGATTCATAGACTGCCATTTCCAAGAATCCTCGCACATTTTTTCCATATCATATTTTGTCTTAAATCCAAGTTCCTTGAAAGCCTTTGTTGTATCAGCATAACTGACAGCAGCATCGCCCTCTCTTCTCGGAGCAAACTTATGATTAATCTTGTGGCCGCAAGCCTTTTCATAGGCACTTACAACCTCAGAAACGGAATATCCATTACCGCTTCCCAGATTAAAGACGTATCTGCCACCCTGTTTTGTTGCAATATAGTTCAAAGATTTTACATGACCTTCTGCAAGATCCATTACATGGATATAGTCTCTGATACATGTTCCGTCCGGAGTATCATAGTCATTTCCGAAAATATTAAGGCCGTCGATCAATCCTGCAGCTGCTTTAGCAACATTCGGGAAGAGGTTATTAGGGATACCTAACGGATCTTCACCTATAAGACCACTCTCATGTGCACCAACCGGATTAAAGTAACGAAGAAGTACAACATTAAGTGAAGGATCAGCGTAGCTTATATCAGTCAAAACTCTCTCGAGCATCCACTTTGTCCAACCATATGGATTTGTAGGAGCTCCAAGAGGGCTTTCTTCAGTAAACGGAACCTTATCGGAATTACCGTAAACTGTAGCAGATGAGCTGAATATAATATTCTTAACACCATACTCATCCATGAGCTCAACAACAGTAAGAAGACTATCGATATTATTTCTATAGTATCTTTCAGGGATCTTAACTGATTCACCTACAGCCTTTAAGCCTGCAAAATGAATGACTGAGTCGATCTTGTTTTCCTTAAAAACCTTAGAGAGAGCTTCCTTATCACAGCAATCAACGTCATAATACTTAACGTCTTTTCCCGTGATCTTAGAGATCCTATTACAAGCCTCTTTTTTACTGTTAGAAAAATTATCTGCAATTATGAAATCATATCCTGAATTAGCAAGTACTACACAAGTATGCGAACCTATAAATCCGGCACCGCCGGTAACAAGAACTGTATGCATATGATCATTATTCTCCTATTTAAACATACGTTAGTCATAGACATATGAATTCTATACTAACATATTATTTTTAACAAACTTTTTTAGTAATAAAAGGGTTTTTTCCTAATTTCCACAAGTTTTCACCAATTTCAAAGCATGTTTAAGATTTTTTATATTACAATCTTTTCAAGCAGGAGGTCGATATTAATCTATGGAAAAAATCATATATATTGCAGACGACGACGATAACATTAGAAACTTATAAAAACAGTACCTCGACAGAGAAGGATTTAATTGTTTTGGATTTGAGACAGGTGACGACCTTCTTAAGAAATTCATCTCAGATCCATGTGATCTGGTTATCTTAGACGTTATGATGCCGGGTAGAGACGGATTCTTTATCTGCAGCGAGATCAGAAAGATTAGTAATGTCCCTATCATTATGCTTACAGCAAGAGACAGCGACTCTGATTATATTGAAGGACTTAATATGGGAAGTGATGACTATTTCACAAAGCCTTTCTCCCCTGTTAAGCTCGTAACTAAAGTTAAATCCATCCTTCAAAGAAGAGAAGCAGTTCAGAATAACAAGGAACTTGATTCTTCTAATCTCACATTTGCTGATATCTCTCTTAATATTAAGAACAAGACAGCTACATTAAAAGATCAGGATCTTCAGCTCACACCTAATGAGTATGCTCTCCTTTCTTACCTTATCATCAATAAAGACAGAGCTATTCCAAGAATGGAACTTCTTGATAAAATATGGGGGTACGAAACGGAAGTTGAGACTCGTGTAGCTGATGATACAGTTAAACGTCTTCGTAAGAAGATCGTTGATTCCGATGCTGCGATATCTACAGTATGGGGATATGGATTTAGACTCGAGAACAAAAACGATACCGTTTCCGACAATTAACTTAGCGGGTGGTATCTGACAACATGTCATTTTTCAAGAAGAAGGATAAAGACAGTACTAAAGCAAAGAAGTCATGGCGATTTTTCAGAACGCCTGTTGCACTTCACTTCTATTCAGCTTTCACTGTCATTATCCTATTCTTTTTTATTGGATTTAACCTTGGTTTTAACAGACTTTATGAGTCTTATATCGAAAAAGAGTGTACTAATCGTAT
>JAGCGE010000391.1 GCA_017649745.1 Clostridiales bacterium
ATACTGCATTACAGGAAAACCTACGGCATCCTGAAATATCCTGTAGAAATGGAACAGTGAATAACCCGCTTCCTGAGAGAGCATCTCAGCATCGATCTCATCCTTAAGATTCGCTTCGATCTTATCCAATGTTTTCTGGATACAGTCCTTATACACTTTAGTACCTCCTTTCTCAATTTCTTGCAGCTGCAACAAGTTTATGATAGCGCATATGTTGCTCGAAAACATTTCCAGTTTTGCTGTGTTTGCGAGGGGACAGAACTCGTGAAGTCAGTATTAATGTCTTCATGAGAAAGGATATGTCACATGAAAAGAGGAAAGATAGATATTTCAGATTTGGATTTTCCACCCGAGAAGCATGAGTTTGACACGGCAAAGTATTTTGCTGATCTCGGAAAAGATGTGGTTTTCATTAAGCCGAGTACAATTAAAGGTCAACATACACCCGATATTAGAATGGATGGATTTGAATGGGAAATAAAATCGCCTCAAGGTAATAGTAAACGAACGATAGAAAACAATTTTCGAAGTGCGGTCATGCAGTCTAAGTATATTATTTTTGATTTGAGAAGAATTAAACTTCACGATAATCAATGTGTGCCCAAGTTGGAAAAAGAGTTTAGAGTTCGTAGATACCTGAAAAAACTACTGATTATTAAAAAAGATGGAACATTATTGGAAATCACTTGACGGTTGAAATTAATCCGTTATTATATAGATAGATTCGAGCCGCTGCTGGAATTAGCGGGGGCCCGAATCTTTTTATTGCTAAAACTTTGTTTGGAATGCAACAGTGTATAAATCTCCCCAAAGATAATATTACGAAGTATGATATATACGAGAACGACAAATCGAAATTTTTAGAGGCAAATTTTATTTCAGTTATATTGATTAAAGAGGATTAGGAGTGCATGGGAGTATTAGCGGGAAAAGAATGGGCTTTTGATACAGCTGCATCCAAATATGCGAGGATGCGACCAGGGTATGCAGAAGACTTGTATAAACAGATATTTGATTATTGCCCGATAGATGAACGAAGCAAACTTATTGAGGTAGGCATTGGAGGAGGTCAGGCAACACCACCTTTTCTTGAAAAGAAATGCCATATAACAGCTATTGAGTATGGGAACAACTTGGCTGATATCTGTAGGGAGAAGTTTAAGGACTATAACGGTTTTGAAGTTATAACATCAAAATTTGAAGACGTAGAACTTGAAGATAATGCATATGACTTGATTTATTCTGCATCTGCTTTTCATTGGATTCCGGAGGAAATAGGGTATACAAAAGTGTTTAAGGCATTAAAACCCGGCGGAGTATTTGCCAGATTTGCGAATCACCCGTTTAGATGTAAGAACGAGCCGGAGTTAGCCAGCGCTATAGATGCCAGTTATAAGAAGTATTACTACAAGTTTTACAATAAAAAAGCTGAGCAGATAAAGGAATACTCTGAAGAAGATGCAAAGAGGCGAGCAAATATAGCCGAGAAATACGCATTTTCTGATATTAAATATGGGTTGTTTTACAGAATCAGAGAGTTTACAGCAAAGGAATATGTAGAACTTTTAGGGACATATTCAGATCATATCGCTATAGATGAAGAAATTCGTACGTTATTCTTTAAGGATATTGAAAATATCATCAATTCATTTAATGGAGTAATAAAGATATATGATACTATGGATCTTCAGTTGGCGAGAAAAGTGAAGTAGGATTATGGACAAAGCGTACGGAATCCTTCAGATGTGTACGCTGTTATCATTACCGATTTTGAAACAGTATAACGGTGAGAGGGGAAAATGGAAAGGCATGAAATGGTTTTTTTATCTCTACTATCCGGCGCATTTGTTTGCAATTGGAATCATCAGAGTGCTCATTGGAAACGGAAGTATTTTCCTTTAGGCTGTCGATAAATTCAAGTTTGCAGGGTCAAATCAATATGGAATATAAAATACTCTGCCAAATGAGTGATCTCCATGTGCCTTCATTATACAAAAGACTTTGTCATTTTTTTTGGGTTAGAGTGATTTGTTTTGTCATTTTTCAAAGGTGCAAGCTGTCTTTCCTTGTCAGAATCAAGAGCAAGCAGTTGTCATTCTCCAGAACTCGGCAAAAACAACAACACAATGTTATTTTTGCCGAACTTATTCAGTATCAATCAGATTTTTGTCAGCTCAAACAGAGTTCTTATCAGCCTTTTTCCAGAACGAGAAATGGTATCCATTACCGTATCCTATCTTCTCATAAAACGGATCTTCCCCGCCGCTCATGTGCGTAGCACCAAGAGCTTTCATTCTGCGGTAGTGCCGTGTAAGCGCAGCAGCGGCAAGTCCCTTTCTGCGGTGTTCAGGGGAAGTGCAAAGAGGTTCCATGTAAGCAAGCTTGTTTTGAGGAATCCACCACATTCCTGCAAAGCACACATACTCACCATTCTCATCTGCGATAACAACGTCATATTCATGTGTGGAATGAGGTGACGGTGCCATAAATTCCGATACACAGTCTTTGTGGGATTTCGCAGGGGTCCAGTCATTACTGTCATCATACTTATCCCAGTCTGTGAATGCCAGATCCTCGCCGTGATCAAATCCGTACCAGCATAACTTGGATAATTTGAGGACATCTACATCCGCAGCGTCGACAAAATGATATCCGTCCGGAAGTTCGTAATTCAATTCGTTCTCAAAGTCAAACACGCGGCTCTCGTATTCAAATACCATGCCATATCCGCGCTTTGCTGCAGCCTCCTTTAAGAATTCCTGTCCGTTGAAAAGCACAAATTGCTGATTGCCGTCAAAATTTGGCATGGTCGTGACCGCATAATCTATCAATTCATCAGCAAGATGCTCGTAGCCTTTTCGAACTGCGAAATAAATATCAGTTACCGGCGCCTCATAATATACAAAGGCAACGACTTTATCACCGTCAAACCATAGTCTGTCCAAATGTGAATAAGACGAATCCATCCACGATGCGCGGATCGCATGCTCGAAAAACGGAGCCGGCATACCGCTGCCATTCTCCCTGTCATAAATATCGACCAGATAATCCCAAACAAGATCTATATCCGTCAACAATTGAAATTGCTTTGTTGTTATAACCATATTCTTTCTCTCAAATCAATATATTTAGTTCGTTATCCTGTCTATTTTCTGTTCTAAGGCTACCCATTCGTGAATCATTATATCATGTGTTTCGCAATCGATCTGATTTCATCATCAGAATAAAATCTATTATAGATTCCCTGAACTGAAGTATTGTAATATAAGTACATCGGAATAAGAGATCGGAGAGGTATATTCATGGGCGGGGTCATAATCGGATGCGGAATAATATTTATTGCGGGTGGCATATTAATGCTCATTGCATTTCTTGTTCACGGGAAATATCTTACTCAGCAGAAAAAGTGTACGGCAACGGCGGTCGGTACAGTCGTAGGATATTCGGTGGCAGCACACAGTAAGATGCTTCATTACCCAATAGTCGAGTTCACCGCAGAAGACGGTAACAGATACAGGATAAAGGGTCCGGAGTACAGGGCACATTCCATAGCAGGATCCGTTAACTTCAGAAATTTCGGTAAGACCGGATATAAGATTCAGGAGAACGATGAGAAGCAGACGATACATGTAAGGATTGGCGGTCTTTCTGAAGAATATCCATATCCTTTTGGAAAGAATCCTCTGACAAGTAAATATCCCAAAGGTACGACTTTCCCCGTATTCTACGATCCGGCTCATCCGAAGAGAGGCTACGTCAAGCGCTATTGTGATAAGCGCTTTATGTTTTGGATATTGGCAGGTACAGGGATCTTCTGCTTTATTGTCGGTATTCTTATATTCCTGCTGTTTTTACTCTTCGGCTGAGAAATACGCGAATTTATGACCATTGATTCTATGGTCGTATAACATATCGTAGCATCGCATAAAGACGCGGGGAAAATACTTCGGTATAACAACAAAAACGATCAGCTTTATGGTATCACGTGACCGTTCGTCCCCCACCTAATACGCCGGGTATCGCGGATTGATGATAAACGCAAGTTCCGGTAACCTAGATTATCGGGTTTTTTGTTGCCATAAATAAGTTGTTCGAGTGAGAAATTTTTCTGCCTTAGTCGAGAATATTGCGAGATAAAAGGCTATATCCTCAACCCGACAAACTCGAATTTGTCGATTCCAATATTTACAATCGCATACTCCTATCAGATGAAGTTTGTAAATGTCTTTTCCTCATGCTCAGGAATATGAATGTTGCTCTTTTCGCCATTTTCTATTGCTTTCAGCAGCCATACGATATTGCGGCCAAGCGTCCGCATCGTCTGCAGACCCTCTTCATCTTTTTTTACATCTTCAGCGGAGAAACCATGCACCTGATTCCAATACTGTGAACTGACCACATGCATATTCTCCATCAGAAAATATTGATTAAGCCGCTCAAAAGCTGCGCTGGCACCGCCCCTCCTGCAGGAAACGATGGATGCGCCGAGTTTTCCGTTAAATTTATCATCCGGAATGCTGAAAAAAAGCCTATCGAGAAATGAGGTGAGCCTGCCATTAGGGCCACCGTAATATACCGGAGATCCAACGATGATTCCGCCAATCTCATCAATCTCCGAAGCGATCTCGTTGACCTGATCCTGAAAAACGCATTTCCCAGTCTCCTGGCACTTCATGCACGCCATGCAGTCCGGCATTGCTTTTTTGCCCAGCCATATCTTCTCAGTTTGAATTCCGTTATCGTTAAGGACAGTGATGACCTCATCCATAGCTATAGAAACGCAGCCGTTTTCGTTAGGGCTTCCATTGATAAACAACACTTTTTTCATATGAAACAACCTCCTCAGTTCTGTTTTACAAACTTCGATTTGTCTTACTCATTTATACTAAAATACACTCGACAAAGAAATCTCTTCCCTCTGTCTTTTGTATTATACCCTTTGGCGCAACACTCTTTTAACTATTTGCATTATTAATAATTCATTGCTAGAGCGTGACAGTTCGTCGCCCACCTAATACACCATGTATTGTGTTAAAACTAGCCTGATCAAGCTCCTTTTGTTTCAAGGATACTAAGCATACTTTCCTCATCCACATAATCGATATCTTCTAGGGCAATTCCAGAATAGTTATCAGTATATTCTGCTTCGAGTTCGTAGTATTCTTCTTCTGAAACTTCCTCATTGTTCCAGTGCCAGGTTCCGTTATCCCAGTTGTCAGGATAATCAAATTCAGGATTAGGCTCCAAATATCCGCCCAAACTATATTCGTAACTTCCGTTTGAAAATTCGTAGGCACTGAAACCAGGGCATCCATAAGGTGCACTCATTGAGATATCATATATTTTCCCCATTCCCGGAAGATAATACTTTGTGCCTCTGTATCCACCTGCTGAAGCTACTCCATCAGCGAGTTCGGTTATCACGATCTTACCGTCATACCAGTCAACGATTAAGAAATAATTCATACCTGCATCCTGTCGGTCTTCACTTCTGTCTGTGACAATCAGTTCATCTGAATTATCTCCGTCAAGATCGATCAACTGAAAACTGTCCCATCCGAATTCTATTCCTTGATTTACATATATCTCGTAGTATCTTCCGTCCCATTCATAATCATAAATGTTCTGAATAAAGGTGTAATATTCCTGGTAAGGATTTTCTTCCGGCACTACAAGGCTATTCTCTTTTTCATGCACGGTTTCTTCTGTAATGGTTTCTTCAGTTTCTTCGGAAATTTCCGTTTCGGAAGATGATATTGATTGCGTTTCCTGTTCTGTAATCGATGTATCAGTAGGCTTATCTTCTTGTGTGTTTTCAGCAACTTCGTTGCATCCTGCCATAAGTAATGAAAGTGATAAATATATTGCAATCAATTTGATCTGTTTTTTCATATGATATATCTCCTCGTTTCTGACTAGTTAGTCGACAAAGAACAGCTCAATTTCTATGCTGTTCAAAGAGCATTTTATCATATGTTTGGAAATCATCTTTTTTGTATTGTGGATCGATGATAGACACGAAGACAAAAAGACGATCGGATGAAAAGTCCGATCGCCCTATTATTTAAGTTAATTATCTGACTTAAACCTGATCAGGTTTTGCTCCTTTACTCTCGTGCAAGTGTAAAAGCATCTTCAGGGAAATCTGATTGGGTTACGAGTATAGTGTTCTTGTCTATCTTCTCAATTTTAATGTTATTTCCCTCTATGTAATATGCAACGAAACTTCCGTCAGAAAGCACCTCTTGAGAAACAGTATAAGAAAGGATCAGAGTCTGCACGTCTATATCGGTAGGTATAGTGCCTCCTTTAGTTCCATTACCCTCCTCGTCATATGAATACCAAGGAACGTCTCCATACCACGATCCTTCAAGGAAGATGATCCAATTATCTACACTGCTTAATTCTAAAGTATCAAAGAAATCCGTATCGCCTGCTGTTGCACTGGTCTCCGTAATTTCTGTCTCCGTCGGCTCGGTCTCACTCTCAGAAGGTTCAGTCTCGCTTTCTGTAGGTTCCGTTTCCGTAATCTCAGGATCAGTTTCGTCTGTCTCCGTGATTTCAGGATCGGTTACATCTGTTTCCACGGTCGCAGGGTCTTTTCCTATCTCTTCCGCAACGCCTTCAATAAAACCGTTCGGGTCGAATCCGCCGTTCGGAGTCAGTGGCTCGTTGTCTTCGATCAATTGCTTAGCAACATCCTTAGGAAGAGCATCATCAGGACCGTCGGAATCATCTTCTTTCATTATCTTCTTGATGTCAGATTTATTCAGTCCGATTTCGTTCAGAAGATCCTTGGCCCTGTCAGTATCTGCATCCTTCTTACCTGTCAGAGTATCCATCAGCGTGAACTCAGTGCCTTTATCAGTTACCTTGATCGCGCCTCCGAGAAGCGAGCCGTCATCGAGGTAATTTGTCACCTCTGAAGATGCAAGCGAGACCACACCCAACGAATTGTTTACGAATGATTCTTTTGCACTGTCGGATAAAGAGTTCCAACCTTTCGACAGGATCTGGGTGCCCGTTTTACCGATCTCAGGTAGTGCGGTGCCCAATCCGATGAAGCCGAATACCGTACCGATCTTGGATGCACCGTCATCGAGTTTGTCTAAAGTAGCGGATACATAATTGTTTTCTGTTCCACATATGATCTGTGAACCCAGAGATCCAACCTGAGCTACTGCACTAACACCCGTACAGAGTATTCCTCCTGTCTCGATGAGTCCCACTGAAGCCGGAGCTGCAGTAACCGCTATCACGAAGCTTGCTGTCGTGCCAGCTGCCTTGAGTGTCTTAAGTCCTGTGACTATCGTATCCGCCTTATCTGCAACATCGGTATATGCTGCACCTTCCAATATTGCCTGTGCCTGCTTCAGTTGAGCATAAGCATGCTTGGCGTCAGTACCCATCTGTTCTGCCAAAGTCCTGAGACCTTTTCCCGGTTGGGCATTATCGAAAGTCTTAACTATATCCTCTGCCCATTCTTTTGCAGAAGATTTCTCATCAGCGTATACATTCTGGCTGAAGCTAAACGTATTCATCGGAGATGTCGACAATTCTTTGAGCTCAGCTTCATCGCGGTCTCCACCTGATTCTTCCCAGGCGTCCACTGCATCCGTTAGTTCGTAGGAGAGTAACTCCGTGTTATCGAACAATATAGTTGCATCGTCAATGAGCTTGACGAACTCTTCTGCTTCCTCTTCACTCATGTTTTTGGTGTCATATTCAAGGATGAGGTCGAGATAAGCCCTCGCAGTCAGATAAGAATTAATCGTCACACCAGCCGTTAAATTGGCTATCTCTTCTTCTTCGGAAGCCTCCGGAAGAATGATAGTTACGCGGTTGATGCCGTCGTCATCATCTTCTTTCTTTTGAAAATTGCACGCCGAGAGCGCAGTAATGGTCATGATTGTAGCAAGGAAAACAGAAATAACGAGTCTTGATCTTTTCATACAGCATTCACCTCCACTTGGTAAAGTGTGCCATTCTCTCAAGAACATTCCGTAGCGATAATAAAGATATTATCGACAAAGGATCTTCCTCTGTTACAGGTATTATATCACGAGAGTAAGGAACTCTTGATATTTAATTCCATTGCAACTGAATATAAACAAAACCCGGTAGCTTATGAAGTGAACCCCCAAAGTGGACAGACTTTGATATGTACCCTCTTTGCTGGACAACAGCAAGGAGGGTATTTATATGCGTTATTCGTATGAGTTCAAAGTCAAATGCGTAAAAATGTATAAAAGAGGTGTGTATCCAGATACGCCACAAGGTATATCTAAGTCTGA
>JAGCGE010000392.1 GCA_017649745.1 Clostridiales bacterium
CATCTCTGTTAGACTCCCAGAGCGTTATGCAGTTGAGGAAGTTATGGAGCGCGATGGTCAGGAAGTTATCTTCGGTGTACGTCCTGAGGCTATCACAGACGAAGCAACATTCGTATCCGATCACACAGATGCAGCTTTCTCTGCTGACGTAGACGTCGTAGAAATGCTCGGTGCTGAGACATATCTCTATGTTACAGTTAACGGTGCACTTCCACTCACATGTAGAGTTGACCCTACAACATCCCAGTCAAGAGTTGGTGAGGTTGTTGACCTCGCTATCGATACTAACCGTATCCACCTCTTCGATAAGGATACAGAGCAGAGCATCATTTCTTGATCTTTGTAAAATCGAAAGACTTCAGAGGTTGTCCAATAGGGCAACCTCTTTTTTGTGCGCGGATATTCCTTCTTATTATTACAGACTAATTCTCTTCAACTTTCCGGCTGTTCGGAAATCCAACCTTGTGTCCAAGCTTTCTGATCAGGGCGCATTTGAGGCGGGTCTGTGCTTCGGGAGAATTTTTTATGACCTTTGGTTTTGTTAGCAAAAGTGCATTTTTGATTTTATAACCTTAAGCCGAAGAGAGCTTCCTAAAGCAAGGCGGAAACGACCTGATCATACTGTAAAAGAGTTTTTGACCAGTATTTTTCTAACCCTAAGTCTGATACGAAAAAACCGCATTTAGGCTTTTTATTACCTTATGATCTAACTTCGAAAATGGAAAATCATTTTTATAACCTAGGGCTGAAACAGGGGGATAAAGTATGTGACATCGATAATCAACCGTGATATTATTGGGGTTGAGTAACCATTGGGAGGTTATATGAGATGTTTTACAGGTATTTAAATGCACGCTTTAAAGAAGATATGAGGACCCACTCATTGAGTGAGGATGAATTGAGACAGTCAGCCGGCGATCTTAAGAAGAAGCAGAAGAAGATGTTTATCTGGTGGATAGTTGCTACTGTCTTTGTCGATGGACTTTTGATCTATTACATCACCAGTCAGGCCATTAAGGGACTGAACACAGATCCGATCCCTGTGGAGATAGTATGTACAACTTTGCTCAGCATTGCAGTATGCCTGCTTTTCTACTTCGCTTTTCTCGGTATCATCAAGATCCAATTTAATAAAGCACTGAAGAATTACTATCCTGATCTTTTAAACGAGCTTAAGCTGTAATGAACTTATAGATCTGATAAATAGTGAGCTTTCTCGACAGAGGAAGCTCATTTTGTATTGAAACTGAAACACTACCGTATTTGATTTTATTTGCTAAAAAATATATCATTGAATATGTAAAAATATGCATTATGCGGAAAGTGTGGTTTACCTATGGAAGAGATCAAAAAGTGTATGCGCCAGGCCAAAACGATACTGTCTCAAAATGTAGGCGTTATGGATACATCAGGTCTTATCATCGCTTCAACAGATCCTGAAGTTGAAGGCAACAACGATTCCTCTGTTAGAGCAGTGTTGATGTCTGATGATGCGTTTTCCAGTACAGCCGGCAGAACATATATGAAGATCGCCATCGGTGAACAGACCAAGTACATCATATATATCGACGGTGTCGAGCCTGAGGTAAGAGTTTATCTCGAACTTCTTGCTGAGTGGATCAAGTCCGCTATCAAGGAGAGAGGCACAGATGCTGAGAAGGAACTCTTTACAAAGAACGTCCTTCTCGAAAATGAGCTTCCTGGCGATATTCCTCTTAAGGCTAGAGGATTTAAGATCGACTACACGGTACCTCGTTTCGTAATGGTAGTTCGTACATCAAGAGAAGAGGGTAATGAAGCATTGGAAGCTCTCCATAACTTCTATTCCGATTCTGATGTTGCTGATGTAATGGCTATGGATGAAAAGACATTGATCGTCATCATGAATGCCGATGTAGAGAATCAGGACGAATATATCGACAGCTCAAGTAGAGCAGTACTTGATTGCCTTAATACAGAGTCCATCACTGCTTATGTAGGTGTAGGTTCTGTTGTTCCGTTGTTCCAGAATATATCTAAGTCTTACAGAGACGCTATGCAGTCTTTGAAGATCGGAAGTGTTTTCGAGAAGAAGCAGTATATCACGAGATATGACAAGCTCGGCCTTGGCAGGATCATCTATCAGTTGCCGCCTACGCTCTGTCAGATGTTCATCGATGAGGTCTTCCCGAACGGCGCTTACGAGACACTTGATGATGATACGCTTACGACTATCTGGAGTTTCTTTGCCAACAACCTTAATGGTAGTGAGACAAGTAGAGAGTTGTTCGTACATAGAAATACCCTTGTTTACAGATTGGATAAGGTACAGAAGAACACAGGTCTTAACCTTCGTTCTTTCGAGGATGCGGTATTGTTCAAGATTGCTTCCATGGTACGTACTTATCTCGAGTATACCGAGTCCGGTAAGAACGACAATCTGATAAGATAAGGTTCTAAGGAAGTTATTTAATGATTAGATTTGACCGCGTTAAGAAGACGTACAAATCAGGAGTTGACGCCCTTAAGGGAATCAGTTTTGAGATCGATGACGGCGAATTTGTTTTTGTGATCGGTAAGAGTGGATCAGGCAAATCGACGCTCATGAAATGTATTACAAGAGAAGAGAGACCTTCCGAAGGTAAGGTCTATATCGATAATTTCGACATTTCGAACATGTCACGTGCTTTGGTGCCTGTACTTAGAAGGCAGCTCGGTATGGTATTCCAGGATTTCCGTCTGATACCTACAAAGACCGTGGCTGAGAATGTCGCTTTCGCTGGTGAGATAATCGGTGTTAAGAAGGCTAGCCTTGATTCCACCGTTAATCTCGTTTTGAATATCGTAGGACTTAAGAATAAGGCTAACTGTTACCCTGAGGAATTGTCAGGTGGTGAGCAGCAGAGAGTTGCGATTGCAAGAGCTATGCTCAGCAACCCTAAGATAATCGTTGCAGATGAGCCGACAGGTAACCTTGACCCTGAGACATCAGAGAATATCATGGCGCTCCTTCTGGAGATCAACAGGAGCGGAACGACAGTGCTCGTTTGTACTCATGACAGTAACCTCGTTAACAAGATGAAGAAGAGAGTTATCGAGATCGAGCAGGGATATATCGTCCGTGATGATGAGTATGGTGATTACACGGGTGAGAGTAATGTAGCTAATCCGTTGACAGCTGATTTCGGCGGATACGGAATTGAAGAAGAAAAAGCCGAAGATTACGAAGATTATATGGATGAAGGTAACGAGATGACTGAGGACTATGAGTCTTCGGAAGAAGAGGAGATCGAGGAACCTTTGGCTAATGATCAGTTCTCATTTGGCGATGAAGAAGAAGTAAAAGAGGAAGTAGCCTCTGTTGAGGAGGTTTCGGTTTCCGAAGAGGTCGAGGTTGAGGAGAAGAGCGATGAATTGCTTTTCGAGACGGCTGAGACAAACAAAGAAGAAATAGATGGAACGGCAGCTGATGAGCCGAGCGAGTCCTGGATGGAAGAGATCTCGTTCGATGATATCGATCTGCTCGATTCCGAGGAGGATTAATGTCTTTTCGAGCTTTCATGAATTCAATAAAGGAAGGTTTCAAGGGCATTATCAGACACCCTCTTGTTACTGTCGCTTCGATTACGACGATCCTTCTTATGCTTATTGTTATGAGCGCATTCTTTATCTTTTCTCTTAATGCAAGGAGCATTATGAAGAAGATCGGTCAGCAACCTCCTATTGAGGTATATATGCAGCTGAACGTTGACCCTGCAGCGCTTGACCAGACAAGGGCTCTTATCGGTCAGAATGACAAGATCATCGAGGTTGTTGAGAGAAATCCGGAGCAGAACTATGAGTACTTTAAGAATAATCTCGGTTCCAGTTCTTCGGTTCTCGATTCTTTCGATTACAATATGTATCTTCCTTATACATTTAATGTAAAGATAACTGATCCTCAGTATGCAGATGAGGTTACCAGCTACCTGTCGACGCTTCCTGGCGTAAGCAAGGTCGCAAAGGAGAGCAACGTCATGACTTTCCTTACAAGAGCTAGTTCGTTCGTAAATATCGCGACAGTCGTAAGTTTCTTGGTACTCTTTGTTATCTCGTTGTTCATCATTTCCAACATGGTAAGAATATCGGTATATTCGAGAGCTTATGAGATAGAGATCATGAAATTTGTCGGAGCGACAAACAGTTATATCAGAGTTCCGTTCATCATCGAAGGCGCTATCGTCGGACTTATCAGTGCCGGATGTGCCTGGGTCTTCAGCATCATCGCGTACAGATCCTTCTTCATCAAGATGATGGTCGGTATCGACTGGTCTTCCTACTATGCGCTCCTTCCTTATAAATCACTTATGTGGATGGTACTTATACTCTGTATCCTTATGGGAGTATTGATAGGTTCAGTCGGAAGCGGCATTGCAGTTCGAAAGTATGTAAAGGTGTGATAACTATGAAAAAGTATATGAGTAAACTTAAATATCTTTTGGTAGTGATCCCTCTTGTTCTTCTTATGGTAGGACTTTTGGGAAGCCCGTACAAGGCTATGGCTGACAGCAACACATTAGCAACATTATGTATGCTCGCTGATGTATCTCAGTCTGATATCGACAGCAAGAAAGCTGAGCGTGACAGAGCTAGATCGGAAGCTGCAGGCTATGAATCTCAGGCTTCTGAGCTTCGTACTGAGAAGGGTAATCTCCAGGGTGAGCTCGAAGAACTTAACGGTCTTTCTGAAGAGCAGAGAGAGCAGTATGAGCAGATCTCTCATGAACTTGCTGAAGCTCTTATTGCTAAGGCTGATGCACTCGATACTTACATCGAATCACAGAACAGGCTCGAAGAGACAAGACTTCGTTTCTCTACGAGAATCTCCGTAATGTTCGAATATCAGAACAAGTCCACACTCGAGGTCCTTCTCGAATCCGATTCGATCGCGGGCTTCTTTACAAATATGGAGCTTATCGCTCTCATTGCCGATTCTGATAACCAGGCAGTTGATGAGATGCAGATCGCTCTTGATGATGCTGAACTTCAGGCAGACCTCGCTCTTCAGGAAGCTGAAGACATGCAGGAGATCGCTAATGAGAAATCAGCTCAGCTCGTTGAACTCGAAGAGAGGATCGGCGTAACTGAAGCTGCTCTCGAGGATGTAACAACAAAGATCTCAACACTTGAGCAGAAAGAAGCTGAGCTTAACGCTTATGCGAACACTCTCGACAGTGAGATCAAGGATCTTCAGGATAAGCTCTATGCTCAGCAGCAAAAGCAGCAGCAGGCTTCATCTTCCTCATCCTCTTCATCAGGATCATCTTCAGGAACTACGAGAAGTTCAGGCGGTGGCGGACTTCAGTGGCCGACCTGGTGTACGACGATCACGTCTTACTACGGAAACCGTGAACACCCTGTATATCACACAATAAGATTCCACTCCGGTATTGATATCGGTGCATGGTACGGTGATTCTGTTATGGCTGCAAAGGGTGGTACGGTAATCGTATGCGAAACTCCAGTTGCAGGTCAGGATACAGGCGGATCAGGATACGGTAACTATGTAGTTATCGATCACGGCAACGGACTTTCAACTCTGTATGGCCACATGAGAAATGTATATGTAAGTAACGGTCAGACCGTAAGCGCAGGACAGTCCATCGGTGAAGTAGGCAGTACCGGAACATCGAGCGGTCCTCATCTCCATTTCGAAGTTCGTGTAAACGGCTCCACAGTAGATCCGTTGGGCTATCTCCCGTAATACACGGAGGCCACGATGTTTGAAGATAACTTCTACGACAGGCTCTCGTCACATTATGATGTCTTGCAGGAAGACCTAGATCCGATGCAGCCTGCATCCATATGCCGCGACCTTATCGAAAAGCATTGCAAGGCTAAAGGCGACGGCCAGGACGGCAAAAGGATCCTATGTGATCTCGGATGCGGTAACGGAAGAGTCACTTCACTATTCCCGAGTATGGGCTACGAAGTCATTGGTGTCGATCTGTCCCCTGAGATGCTCGGAAGAGCACGTGAGGGAAGTGAAGATGTCCTCTGGCTTTGTCAGGATATCACAGAGCTTGATCTGTTTGGTTCGTGCGATGTCTTCGTAAGCTTGCTTGATACGATCAACCACATCATGTCAGAAGATGACGTAAGAAAGATCTTCGCATCATTTCGTAATTTCATGAACAAAGGCGGTGTCTTCATTTTCGACATCGGAACTTATGATCATTTCAGCAAGACGCTGGGCGATCAGGTCTTTTTCGAAGATTATGAAGAATTCACTCTTCTCTGGGACAATCATTATGATGAAGAAGAGCAGATCAATGAAGCCTCTCTGACCCTTTTCGAAAAGACGGATGAAGACGACAACTATGTCAGATCTGACGGAGTTATAGAAGAAAGATATTATGAAGAGGAGACCCTCATCAGGTTAGGACAAGAAGAGGGACTTAAGTTTGTCGACAGAGTAGATGACGGCGAACGAGTATATTTGGCATTCAGGAAAGAATAAAGATGATAGACGAGAGTTTTTACCATGCGCCGGGCGCACCACTTGATAACAACACCGATTACCTTGTAAGGGCAACAGCTCTTGAAGGTCATGTCAGGGCTTTCGCGATCAGGACAACGAACGCGGTAGCAGAAGCAGCAAGGATCCACAAGACATCGCCGGTAGTTACAGCTGCCCTCGGAAGATTCATAACAGGATCATTGATGCTCGCCGAAAACATGAAGGGCGATGACGATAATCAGACAACGATAATCAAAAGCAACGGACCGATCAAGGGAATGACCTGTGTCTGCGACAGCAAGGGTCATGCGAGAGCTTACCCGATCGAGTCGAACGTCGAGAGTACTTACCATAAGCCGGGCAAGCTCAATGTCGGCGAAGCAGTCGGTAAGGGAATGCTCACAGTCATCAGGGATATCGGTCTTCGTGAGCCGTATGTTGGTTCAGTAGAACTCTTGTCAGGCGAGATCGCAGAAGACTTTACATACTACCTTGCAAGTTCAGAGCAGACTCCGTCGGTGGTAGCACTTGGAGTACAGATGGATAAGGATGGCGTCAAGAACGCAGGCGGCCTTATCGTTCAGCTCATGCCGGGTGCGACGGAAGAAGATATCGATTACATTGAGAAGCGCGCTAACGGCGGCTTCCCTGATATAACATTCCTTCTTGAAGAAGGATTCAATCCGGAGAAGATCATCGATATGTTCCTTGGAGATCCTAAAGTATGCTTCCTGAGCGGCTCGGAGGTAAGTTACAAGTGTAACTGTTCCGAAGAGAAGATGGCTAGGGGACTAGCTACTTTGAGCAAGGCAGACCTCGAGGAACTCGCGAACGATCCGAAGGGTATCGACATCGAGTGCCACTTCTGTGATAATAAGTATCACTTCACAAGCGAAGACGTGAAAAAGATACTCGAAGAATGATCTGAAAAGGGCTTAAAAGCTCTGAAAATACGGATTTTCGAGAAATTTTAAGATTATGCTTGCATTCACATACGAACCGTGATATATTAATCGAGCGCGTTTAGGCGCATCAGCTAGGAAATTGGAGATTGCCGCAATATGCGGGCTGCGCATCATCTGCGGGTAACTTCGATGGAGCGAGTCGACCAAAAGGTCGGCGATTCTTAATAGATCCGGCAGCGTGTGTTTTGGACGACACATGCCCAGGGCCAAAGTGCAGTTCATCTGAATTGTAACTGGTTGCCTGGGTTTTTGATTGGGACTAAAAGAAACGCCCGGAAAGGTTGAGAATAAATTACAGCATTACATGGAGGAAAAAACATGGCAACACAAAAGATGAGAATCAAGATTAAGGCTTATGATCACGAGCTCCTCGACCAGAGCGCTGCAAGGATCATCGATGCAGTTCAGCGCACAGGCGCAAGCTACTCCGGCCCGATCCCACTCCCGACAGAGAAAGAGATCGTTACAATCCTTCGTTCACCTCATAAGTACAAGGATTCCCGTGAGCAGTTCGAGCAGAGAACACATAAGCGTTTGATCGACGTTTTCGCTCCAACAGCTAAGACTGTTGAGGCACTTCAGAAGCTTGACATGCCTGCTGGTGTTTCTATCGAGCTCAAGGCTTAATAGTAAACCGCAGACTTAAATCGGACGGGCATATGCCAATAAACCCGGATGAGGTCATGTTCACAGCGATGTGAACCAATAACCAATATAGGAGGAAAGAAAAGATGACAAAATTCATTCTTGGCAAGAAGTCAGGTATGACACAGTTGTTCGATGAGAACGGCAACGTTATCCCTGCAACCGTTATCGAATGCGAGCCTATGTACGTGCTCCAGAACAAGACGGTTGAAACAGACGGCTACAATGCCGTTAAGGTTGCTTCAGGTTCTACAAGAGCTAAGCTCGTTAACAAGCCTGATGCAGGTCAGTTCAAAAAGGCTGACGTAGAGGTAAAGAAGTTTATCCGTGAGTTCGAGGCTGATGAGGAATATTCTCTCGGTCAGGAAATCAAGGTATCCGACATGTTTAGCGTTGGCGATCATGTTGATGTAAGCGGTGTATCCAAAGGTAAGGGTTACGCTGGTAACATCAAGCGTCACGGACAGAAGGGTGGTCCTTCTGGTCACGGTTCCATGTACCACAGAAGAGTTGGTTCTATGGGCGCTAACTCCACACCTGCTCGTGTTCTTCCTGGTAAGAAGATGCCTGGACACATGGGTGCGGTAAATTGCACAGTTCAGAATTTGAGCGTCGTTATGGTTGACGGCGAGAGGGGTATCCTCGTTCTTAGAGGAGCTATCCCAGGCCCTAAGGG
>JAGCGE010000393.1 GCA_017649745.1 Clostridiales bacterium
ACCGCCTTCAGTGAGTCTTGTGATTTGGTTCTGAGCAGTCTGTCCGCTAAGCTGCTGCGGAGGATTGACTTGCGGCGTGGGAACATTTTGACTACGAGGTGAATGCAACGTTCTTCCACCGTTCTGACGTCCTCTAGCGAATGCGCCGCGAACTTGATCTCTCGTTAGATTTCGCTGCGAAGCACCCTGCTGGTTCCCGCTGTTGTTCTGGTTCTGAACGTTTCTACGGAAAACGGTACGACCTTCGGCCTCTCGCTGACCTGCAAGATACGCAGCAGCCGCTTCCTGGTCGACTTTGTAAAGAGCGTCGAACTCCTTAGCAATAGCGTTCCACTTCTTCTCGTTGGCTTCCATATCTTTGACTTTGTTGGCTTTGTACTGGCCAACAATTTCAGCACCGACTTTAGCAGCGCCAAGGACTTTCTGAGCAGAAGCTGCGATTTCTCCGATCTGGGCCATACGCCGCATTGCCAGCTCCATGGCTTCATCTTTGGAACGCTCTTTATCACCTTTGAGGGCCCTCTTCTGCTCATCTCGCTCAATCGCGTACTGGAGCTCTTCATTCGTGAAAAGCTTTGCGTTCTTGCGGATGGCATCGAGGTCACCCTTCTTCATCAGCTTCTGCTTCTTCTTCAGAATATCAGCCTGTCGCTCTTCTTCCTTCTTCTTGGCTTTGCGAGCTTTCTTTGCAGCTTTCTGGAGTTTCTTGAGACGACGTTCTTTCTCCTTCTTGCGCTTGTACTCAGCTCTTGCGATCTTCTTATCGACACCGCCGAGAGGATACGGAGGACCATTACGATCACCCCAGCTCATACCTTCGACGCCGTGGTGTTCCAGAACATCGTCGTCTTCATCCTCGACAAAATATTCAGGGAACACAGAATGAACAAGCAGATCACGGGTCATCAGATTTTTCATTCGTTTCACCATCCTCACCGATTTTGTTGATCTTGTCTTCGGCATTGCTCAGAACCTTCTTAATGAACTTAGGAATAGGTACTCCAAGCTTGTCAAGGTTTTCAGCAATACTGACAAGCTCCATTAGCATAATGTAAAACGATACAAAACCGACACAATACTTCGGAAGTCCGAGGCCGAAGAAGAACAACTGTCCAATGCCAATAACAGTCAGCTCTCCGAATTTTCGAGCCAGGCCCTGTCTCATGATTGACGACTTGATCTCCCGTTTCGACCATGCATTAACAAAGCCGGTAGCCACGTCGAGCACCATAAGTATCGTCGGCATCATCACTATCCAGAAGTTGTTGGCAAATTTTAAGTTGTTCATAATTTCTGTGAATTCAGTCACATCACTCACCCTTTCTTTGTAGGAGGGCCCGGAGAAACCAAAATATCAGCTCCTCCGGACCCGGTTAACTTTTATCGAGGCTGTTTCTCGATGTTTTCGATCATCTTGTGGATTTCTTCACGTTCGTAATCAGTTTTAGCGGAGTCCATGAGCTGTTCAAGCCTCTGGATCGCCTGGTCTTTTACGGAATGTGTAGAATATCCACCGTCATGTCTCGAATCATCGCCGTACGAGAAATGTCTGCCGTAGGATTCACCACTGTATCCGCTGTAGCCGCCATCGCCGCGTCCGCCTCTGCTTGTGTATCTGCCGCTTCCTGCGTCTCTTCCACGAGCATAACTTTCGCTGCCATATGAGATGCGCGGATAACGAGCGAATGAATACTCGTTGTCTCGGTTCATGTCTTCCCAAATTCCGCTGTTCATCTGGATGGTCTGAAGCTTATCGTAAAGTTCTGCTGCTTCTTTTGCGCACTTAAGGTCCTGAGGCTCCCACTTCTCCTTGTTGGAGTAGTATTCAAAGGTCTCTTCTGCACGCTTCTTCATGCAGTCGAGCATCTTGTTAAGTTCTGCCATTTTGATTTCCTCCTTTCACAATTAATACGTAACGGCAAGGTCCGGACGCGAGAAGATAATGTTCGCGTTCTGTACCAGGATCGGAATATCACTGGTATTGCGAATCGCAACACTCTGGCAGCATCCGTTCCAAATGTTAACGTTAATTGCTCTGCTTACATTGAAGAATTCCTCAACGGCAGCCGGAGTAACAATCATCTGACTAGCGGGAAGCGTCGAACCGTCGATTGTAATCGCAACCGAAATTGGTCCAACGGTCTCACCTGTGGGGATCGCGATGTTCGCACCGAAGTCAGCAAGGTACTCTGCAGATCTGGAATTTCCGCATCCGCAGCCGCAATTACAACCACGGTTCGGGGTCCATCCTGAAAGCAGGAAGTTGCCGGTACCTTCTCTGTGACGAACAAGACCTCTGCGGCAAGGATCGGGAGACTCCGTAAAGATAACGGTTTCGCCAGGCGGTACTGTTTGGAGTGCATTGGCACTGTATTCAGCCATGATGCCACCTCCTCAATCAGCGACCGCAGCCGCAACCGTTGTAGTAATTCTGGTTAGTGCAGCAGTTCGGGTTCTGGACAACATACGCAGGGATCGGAGCCGGATTGAGATACTGCTCGAGAGCGGTTGTCTGTGCCTGGTTGTCAAGAAGCAGTCTCTGAGTCTGAGCAACCTGAGAAGCATCAAATCTTGCCTGGGAAAGCTGATTCTGGAGATCAGCAATCTTGTCATTCTTCGCATCAAGTTCAAGCTGGCAGATTTTATCCATAACGCCCTGAACCGCCGCGTTAGTCGTATTGATAAGCGCCTGAGTATTCGCGGTCTGGTTCTGGAGAATATCACGGATACCATCGGAGACCACGGCACGGTCCGCACAATTCTCAGCAAGGACCGTTGAAGTGAGGTTCGCAGTTGCGAGTCTGTTGTCACAGCAGCACTGTGCGAGCTGGGACTGAAGGCTGAACGCCTGCTGCATGTTGGCCATCTGGCGAGCGTTGTTTGCAGCTTCCGCAGCGTTAAAACCACTGTTAATCGTAGCGTTAACACCGGCAAAGCCTCCGCAAAGAGCCTGGTTTACACCAGCGAAACCGGAAGTAACTGCTCCAGAAATATCACCGAGACCGGTCATGACGGCCTGCTGATCGAATCCTCTCTGGACGTCGTTGTTCGTGGTGTTATTCATGATGTACGGCATGGCACCGTTACCACCACCGCCGTTGCCCCAGCCGAAGCCGAAGCCGTTGCCGTTAGCCGCGAACAGGAACAGTACAAGAAGCCACCAGGCACCGTTACCGCCCCATCCGAAGCCATCTCCACCGCCATTACCGTAACCGCCACCCATCATGGGTGCTACAGGCATGACCATGTCGTTTCCAACACTGTAAGACATAATTAGTCCTCCTTTAAATAGTAAGATGTAGTAGTGTGATTATTATTCCAAAGCCTGCAGGACTTTTTGGAAACTTAGAAGTATTTATCGATGAGTGTCTTAAAACTTGTCTTATTACTGCTCTTTTTTATTGCGCTGAAAACCTTCTTTACGTCATTTCCGAAATCAGATTTTCCGACAAGCCGAAACGGCACGCCAAATATCTTATGGTTCACAAGTTTTTTCACTGCGCTAGGTACTTTTTTTATCACTTTAACCGGTGTCGACAATACATTCCACATACGGATAAAGCCTCGTTTTGCATACTGATTAAACGAGGCATCGCCTTCGCCGTTTGGTATGTATTCAAGCGTTCCGGACGTAATAACACCCGGTGAATTAACACCGATTGGTCTCTCGGGTTCTGGCGGCAGTGTTGCGTTTCTCCGTTTTTGCCGATTGATAACCCACTTCAGTTTATTCTTGCTGTAGTAATCTGCATTGTAATCCTGTTCAAGTTGCTTGCGTTCTGGAGTTTTACCCCATGAATGCATGAGGTAGTCTTTGCAAATATCATTCACTTTTTGGGGCCACCTCCTGAGAGCTATACATCACGTAACCCGTCACGAATATAAAGGATGTGCCGTTCTGCCCGTCGAGCAAAACCCGGATCGTCCGTTCTTCGATACGGGGTTATCTTTTTTGTCTTTTTATTGTAACGATACTCCTGATCGTCCATTCGAGCACCCTTTCCAAGATTGCTCTTCGTCAGGTATACCAAGAGGTCATTTCCGCCGTCAGCTATCGACCCGATTATGAAATCTGGAGCATACTTTTTGAATTCTGCGGCAATTTCTCTAGAGTCCATATAACTCCTCCTATGTAATTCCAAATCGTTCTTTCAGTAATGCTCTTGCATCAGCGGCACGCCAAGCTTCTCGCTGTGTTTGTTCAATCGTCGGATTCGACGAGGTAATCCATGGGCGTTCTGGTGCTGGCGTATAGTATGATTGTGATTTTGCAATTTCTTCGCGGTGCCTTGAATCGAAATTCGGATTTGCAAATCTGAAGTTACCAGCATAATATGAATTCCCAGTCTTCGTGTCGACAATCTTCTTGCGGCTTTCATCCGCAAAATTTGCACGGATTACACCGTCTTCTGCTAAATGCTTCCAGTTCGGTGTTGCGCCGTCAAGACGGGTCACTCTTGTAAATTGCGACATGTCAGCCTGTTCCGCACGAAGAAACTCCGAAAGTGATCCGTATCTCTTTGCGATCTGCCCGTCGTATATTACGGGCCTTAGCTGACCATCTTGGCTTTTTTCCATTTGGAAATAAACCGCATGGCCGCCGCCATTTTTGTGACGGATTCCGATCGTGCCTTTTCCCTGGTTTCCGAATGACTGAAGTTGCTTATAGAGAGCTTGTGCTCCTTTGGCCTTATACGTTCTCGCTCCGTCAAACCAATACTCGTCCGCTGTGTTTAAGCATCCAGACGCTGCACGTCCTGCTTGCACGTCGTATCCAAGACCACGAAGGAATAACGACGCAGAGCACATAGCACAGTTATTACTTAAGCCTGCGTCGAGGGCGCCGTCCGCGTCCGATCCTGGTCCAACGTATCTTCGCTGAATGTTAACGTCTAGTAAATCTTCTGATGTTACACGATGCCCCGGACGATCAAGGGTTCTCCATGCACGTTCGTCATCTCCGCCGCGAGCAATAACCGATGCTAGATTCGTGTCGCCTAACCCCCGAAAGGTTCTGATAAAGCTTTGCCCATCTCTTTTAAATTCTCGCTGTACACCATCGAAATTCTCAACTTGCTGGTATCGTCGATGACTTTGATCGCCAAGATGGGTTATTCCCTCTTTCTTTTTCTTGTATTGTTTAAGCTCTCGGTCCTGTTTACCTTTTACGATCCTGGCATGTGTTTTTTGATCAAGGGGGTATGGCGGACCGTTCCTAACGCCCCATCGTTGTTTACGGATACCATGATGCATGAGGTAGTCTTTGCAAATGCCATTCATCTGCGGGGCTCACCTCCTATTATTTGAACAGGTTCTGAAGCCACTGCTTTGCTCGCTCAAAGAACCCGGACTTCTTAACCTGAGAAACTTTTGTCGTTTTGGCTTTAGTAGCGATCTCTGAATTCCATGCGTTCTTCTTCAGTTTTGCTTGATGACGAGATTGCTCAGTTACCTTCATTTCGCTATTGACCTTGCCTCTTCCAGCAGAAGCCGCTGCCTCAGCCTGGGCTTTCGCGACCTGCCCCTTGGCCCACGCGTTTCTCATGTTGAGAATGTCGTTTTCGGTGTCGCGGTCTTTCTCGGCTTCTTTTAAGAGGTTTTCGTAATACGATTTCATCATTGGGTCTTTGGCTTTGTTCTTGGCTCGTTTGATGTTATCGATGACTGGTGCCCAGGTGTCGGGGTCCTGCGCGTTCCATCCAAGCTGGTTGAGGTCCATTTTATCGATCGTTGGGCCGTCTGCTTTCCCCAGATCCTTAAGATTATTCCAGCCGCCTTTTCCGCTTTTGATGTAATTCCGAACCGAGGCGTTAGCATACTCTTTATCTGGGTCGAATCGGCCATACTTTTTGCCGTAGTTCTTAGCCTTATTATTGTAATACTGTTTCCAGTAATCCTTATGGGCCGCATAGTACTCGGCGTTATACTTCTTTTTCCACGCAGGATCTGATGTCGGAGCTTTGCTCGTTGTTGGTCCTACATTTTTTCGAGCTGCTTCTTTTTCGCCTTTCTGCCTCTGAAGATCCGCGGTGCTCTGATGAACATCTCTGTGCATGAGATAGTCCATGCAAATATCATTCATGGCTTCCGCCTCCTTTCTCAGTAATTCATGCCGGTCATCATGTTAGCCCATTGACGGCATTGCTCGAAGTCGGCTTGGCTCATTTCGCCAGAAGCTAACATCTGTTGCACCTGCTGTTGACCGTTTATCATCTGAGGCCCTGCCTGTAACTGCTGAGCGAACTGACTAAACTGCTGTTGGAATTGTTGCATCCGTTGCTGGTTAGCCATGATCTGCTGCATTACCATCGGATCGATCATTCCGTCCGCCTCGCTTTCCGTTGTAGTTTTTCTGGGAACGCTGCTCATTTTGATTTCCCTGAAGCATTCCCATCATCTGGGCCATCATCGATTTCATCTCGTCGAACTCTGCTCTGGTAACAGCGTCTGTTGGCTGAGCCTGCTTGACAACTTCAACGATGTCAAACTCCCGCATCTCCGACGGGTTCGTCGGGTTATTCTTGAGATAGAGTTTCATTTCGTTCAGATTCACAAGATAGAGGTCTGTATTCACAGCTACGGGAAATTGCTGTGCGTTCTCTCTAGAAGACGCCGGAGCGATACTCATAACTCGTGATTGATTTACTGGGATCGTCGGCTGGGTATTCATCCAATTGCCGCCAGTGTTCATTTGTGGCGCGTAATTTACGAAGTTTCCAGTCTGTGTTTGCCAAGGCTGGTTGCCGTAATTAGGCATGGTCTGCGCTCCTTTCGAAATAGTAGATTGGGACTTCATCTCCTGAATCCCCGCTGTCGTAATAATCGCCGTCAACAACTGCTATCACGTGAGAATAGGTTTTCAGAAGATACCTGCCTTTTGGATGGTCATTTGCGAAATCCCTGACAGTGTAACAGAACGGACAGGTGTTCGGTAGGGGCATCACCCTAAAGCCGTTTGATCTTAGGTAATTACCCCAGACCCTGTCGTCGACCATCATCGATTTGTCCGCAAAGCCCTGTATTGCAAGTTTCATGTATGTCGTTTCCCAGTCCATGTCCATTAGCTTAGAAATTGCTCTGATTGTGCAGTCTATCGTGTCGTAGCCTGCGGGGTTAGGATTGTAGTGGATGTAGGGCATTTTAGGTCACCTGGTCGCTTCTTATACTATTCCGGATAATACAGCTTTCCAGAACGCTGTATCGCTTGGGCAAGAAGCTCATTCATTTTCATTCGGGATCCCGGCACGTTTAGGCCGAGAACTCGTTTCTTACCGTATTTACCCAATGTCTTATCGACAAACGGTTTTATTTCGTCTCGTACCTGCTGAGCCCAGTACATCTCTTCGTTTGAAGACTGCTTCCATTTTTCCCAAACGGCATCAGCTTCTTTCGTACGTTCCTGATTCATGAGTTGCTGATATTCAGAATCGTATTCGTCGTTTCGCCTAGCAGCGTCTTCCCATGCGGCATGCTTTTTCTTGTAACTTTCGGATTCTTTAAATTGTTTTACAATGTCCGTATCGCGCAGTCCTTCAAAGCCGCCGCCCATTCTAAAAGTGGGGCCTTTTACAGCTTTCTTCAACGTCTTGTAAGCGGCTTTCTGCTGATCGCCTGTGTATTTGCCGTCTCCGGTGTAGCCTTTTGGATATGGCTGAAACCGTCTTACGCCCCACTTCATGCCCATTATGCCATAGTGTGCGAGGAAGTTGTCTTTGCAGTACTCGTTCAACCTTGAACACCTCCCCAATCGCAGTCTGCAAGCTTCGGATCTGCGTCTACGAAGAGAAGCCACTCGAGTTCTCGGAGGGTTTCCTTGAACGCTTCGTTAGCTGCTCCGGACTGTGGAGGATCAAAGATGAGTCTCACCCGCAGATAAACATAGGTTTTCGCTTGCTGGAATTTTGAAGTGTCGACAAGAAAGTCGTCCCATGTGGCGCTTTTGTCGACAATGAAGAAGTTCGGAACACCAACACCGACTTGGTAGAGTCTTGTCAGAAAGGTGTTGATGTGAATGATGATGTCGGGATCATATGCTTCATACTCTTCGGGAATCCCGAGGAGCTTTTTAATCGATGTTAGAATGCTTTCGTTCATTTGGGATTCACCTCCGAAATTCTATGTTTTTCACACCCTTGGCCGCCCAAGCATTTCGTCTTGTGTAAACATCCACATTGTATTCGGCTTGGTAAGGGCGTACGTTACCAATTCTTTGTATGTTACGTTCTTGTCGTCAGACAAGCCCATCACGTTCTTATCTCCGTATTCGCCTATGATTTCATCTGCGATCTTGGAGCATTGTTCCTTGTACTCTTTGATCGCTGCGGCTCGCTGTTTCCTAAGTTCTTTTACTTTTGTATTATTCTTACCGACTTCTTTTTCTGCTTTTTCAAGAAAGTCTTCGTTGTACAAAAACGAGTCTATAATTCTGTCTTTTTCTTTTTCAGAAAGGCTGTCAAAGTTCTTATCCTGCGATCTAGCGGCTTTGACCGCTCTGTCGGATGCCAACTTATAAGCTTTTTGGCGTATGTCAGACTTCATTTCTTGCTCGAATTCTATTTCGATATCGAGATCTTTGGCTTTTTTCGCGATGTCGCTCAGTTCTTTCGACCGTTCCTGTACGGTCTTAGACTTGTTATAATAATCTGTGGCTCTACTATAAACTGAACGGTAACCGAGTTTTCCTCCGGTTCGTCTCGCTAGCTTGTACTCTTTCTTCTGTTGTTTACCAACGAACTTTCCAGTCTTTTTGGGATCGTATCCGCCTTCACCGTATGGCTGGTAACGTCTGATACCCCAGTGCATACCTTGAACACCGTAATGGGCGAGGAAGTTATCTTTTGTGAAGTTATTCATTCGGCGATCACCCTTTCGTCTTGCGTTTTGCGGTTGTGAGTCGTGCAAGCTGCTCAGCACTTAGCTCTTTTCCTTTGCTAGATTCTGCATCCTTCTTTGATTTGAGCATTGCGTCAATTGCATAATCTGGAAGGTTTGGGTACTGTTTTTTCAGCTTCTCACGGCTACTCTGCAACGCTCCGCTCTTTATGTTGGATCCTCTCGTGCTCTTCCCGCTGTTATCCTGTGAACGATAGATGGCGTCGACAGCATACCCAGGGAGATTCGAGTACTTCTTCTTAAGGGCCTCTCTATTCAGGCCTTCGCCTCTGCGCTTAACCCCACTAGAACCTGAGGTCGAAACAGTTTTCTTTCGGTTTTTTCCTTCAAGCTTGTTTTTACTAGGCTCACCTACATTCTGGTTATTTATATACTCGAGCCTTAATTGCTCGCCAACTTCTTTTGCAACTGAATTCTTAAAGCTCTTGTCTTCTTTTAGGACTTTCATTGCCATCGGGTTCTCATTGAAAAGATGGGCGAGATCCCGATAAATCCGTTCGACAAGCCTAGCAGATCCAGAAAGAAATTCACTCTCTGTGTGTTTTACTCCATCGTATAGCCACGAGTATAGCGGAGTTTTCATGTACTCTTTAAATAACGCGTGCACTGCCACAGTCATGTTGTGTTTTGCTTCATTCTTACGCGCTTCTTCTATATCTTCTTTACTGTAGCCCTCTTCCGCCATCATTTCTTCCAGTTCTTCTTGGCTCAAACCGTAAGTGTCCATTGTATCTTGGACATAGTCGGCCCACAGTAATCCAGAGCCATTGGACGTGTCCCATGGTTGACCGGTATTCTGTGGACCGAGCTTTGCGTACACGTTGTTCTGTGCCTGCACGATCCACGAGTCGTCGATACCAAGTATCGGATCGTTCTTACCCGTTGGCCTACGCTTCGGCACATTAGTAGGGACGCCTCTTGTGATCTGGAAAGACGACTTACTACGAGACCGCGTTTTATCACCAAGGAATTTTCCGCTACCGTGATAGCCCTTTGGGTATGGCTGATAGTTTCTGACACCCCACTTCATACCTTGAACACCGTAGTGGGCGAGGAAGTTATCTTTTGTGAAGTTATTCATGTCGTTTCACCGCCTTGAACAGTTTCCGGCATTGTGAGGCCTTCACGTCGAACGTAACCGAGGCCATAAACCGGGTGTTGGACTTTGTAGTATTCCTTGTCACCTTGAACACCGCCATAAACGATAGTATTACCGGTAACGTATACTACCTCGTTTCGCTTTAGATAGCGTTTAGGTGTATCGCAGACATCAATCAGGCTTTCCCAGAAAGCTAGATTTGCTGTTGCGACTTTTGCTTTGGTATTAGCCATTGTCGATGTCCTTTCTCTTCATTCAGTCGACCTTGAACAACTCTTTTACAAACTTGGCTCCTATTTCAGCCAGGTCTGACTCGTGTTGCAAGGACTTTTTCTTCTTTGGAGGCTCTTCGTAACCGGAGAGTCTTATAGCAAGCGCTTGACGTTCGGCTTTTTCCTTTGCGTCCTTGCCGTAATACTTTTTACCGGTTTGGCCGTATTGGTAGCCACCTTGAATCTTGTGAACTGGCATAATTACCTCCCAGGGCAAGTATCGTTTGGTGCTCGGAGGATAGGCTCGCCCGGTAATAGGGATGCATCTCCGAAATGGATTGCTTGATGGGTGTTCTCAGAGACGCAAATGAGATTGTCCATGTCGAACAGAGCTTCCCCACCGTTTTCGATGTCTTCTGGTGTTATCGGATTGATATGATGAATGATTACTCGTCCACCGATTGGGTAACCTTGAACACCCATATCGCATCCTTCGTCTCTCGCGATCACCTTGAACCGTATTTGGCGCCATTCAGCTGACTGGTAGAAGCCCTGATTCATGTACCTGTCGAATCCAAATGTCGCTTCGCCTACGGTGTTTGTGAGCTTCAAATATTCGTATCGCTCCTCGATTGTTGGGAGGAGGATCAGGTTTCTGTAGGATTTTAGGAACATTTTGGATCACCTTGAATTCTTTAGGCATTCGTTTACAAGCTCTTGTAAGTTTTCGCCTTCACTATGGTTTTCCGGTATAAAGGCAGCAACGGCTATAGCAGAGTACTTTTTTCGTCCTGCATCCTGTTCGTGTTTATGTTTATTCATTACATCGTCCATCATTTCTTTTTCGCTATTGTATCGATGTACTCCTTTTTGGGTTCCCCATGCGTTTTCAAGCCATACTGTTTTTCCATCTTTTGGATCTTTGTAATGCACGAACGAATGCGTTTGCCCTCCCTGACCGGTCTTAGGATCGTACTCTATGAAAAAGGTAGCCTTTGGCTTCAATCCTGCTCTCTTTAGTTCTTCATACTCGTACATTACTTGCGAGTGACAATCTCCTTTTTTACTTTTGGAAACTGCGTCGTGACCTTTTAGGCCATTGAAATCCTGGTATTTTATGGTATTCCGCATTTTGCTAAACAACTTTTCGCCCGGGTCTGCGTTTCCAGTGTACTTTCCTTTACCGTGGTAGCCCTTCGGATACGGCTGATAGCGACGGACGCCCCAGTGCATACCTTGAACACCGTAATGGGCGAGGAAGGCTTCTTTTACAAGTTTATTCTTCGTATCCGTCATCGTCGTAATCCTCCTCTGACCCTTCGCCACCATACATTCGAAAGGCTTTGATTGCCTCTGCATATAGCTTCTCTGTCTTTTCGACAGTTTTAATCGCCTCTGTCTTGGCGAGGAGGAGCTCGTTCTTTGCTTCCATCATTTCTCGCTCAAGTCTGTCTCTCTGGCTACCGAGTCTGAGCCAGTAGGTTACCTCCTGTGCAGAAGCTGTGCCATTTCGAATGCGCTCTTCGGCGAGGTCCATTGCAAGGGAGATGATCCTGGTCTCTCGAGCCTCTTGTGTGAGCGGAGGCGACTCTTGCTTAAACGTTTCTCCCGTCTCAAGCGGCTGCTTCTTTCTTCTTGGCACAGTTCATGCCTCCTTTCTATTAGATTGTGTATAGAATAAATATCTTTTGTTTGAGTTCTAGAGTTTTTTGGAGGGCCTCCATGGA
>JAGCGE010000394.1 GCA_017649745.1 Clostridiales bacterium
AAAGAACAATGTAATTGCTGAGAAGATATTTAAGATTGCTGGACAAGCTGAAGCTGTAAGAGTAAAGAACTACAGTTATGAGGCGATCGAGGAATTCTTATCTAATGCTATTTATCATAAGTCTTATCAGATCCATGAACCGGTTACAGTAAGAATAGAAGCAGATAAGATCGAGATAACCAGTACACCGGGACCGGACAGATCTATTACGGATGACGATATCCGCAATTATCAGATGAGAACGAGAAGATATAGAAACAGGAGAATCGGTGATTTCCTTAAAGAGTTACACCTTGTAGAAGGTAGAAATACCGGTATTCCGACTGCTATAAGAGCAATAAAAGAAAATGGTTCTCCGTTTCCGTTGCTCCTTACCGATGAAGATCGATCATTCTTTTCTGTAATCATTCCGATACACGAAGCATTTTTGAATGAAAATAATATTAATAATATTTCTGGATCTACTGTTGACAAAACGGTACCAAAGCGTAGAACAAAAGAACAGATAAAAAAATTAATATTGGATGCATTGTCAGCTGAAAGCATATCGGCCAACGAGTTATATAGCAGGCTTGGGTATTCAGGTAACGCCTCAAAGACATTTAGGAGCTGTATAGATGAATTGATCGCTGAAAGGAAGATACAATATGCCACTGAGAACAAGCAGGATTCGAATAATGTGTTGGTAATAATCGGCTAATCGAGTTCTATTATAATTTAAGGAAGAGAAGAAATATGACGAAAGCTTTTTCATATCTAAAGAGTACGTTCAGGCATTTCCAGTTGCCACAGGATTATATCATCAGTTCTTTATTGTTAAATCGATAAATGAATATTTGTATAATTTTATAGGCTTTAGTTGTTGCATAAGTATTTGGTGAGATAAGTGTATGGAAGATGAGATTTCAGTATGGTTTAATGAACAACCAGCTTGGATGAGGGTGGCGGTTGAACAATATATTATAAACGCAAAGATAGATGATAGCAAAATCACAAAATTAGCTGATATCTGTCTTTCAGAGGCAAAAGGTGATGATTGCAGTAAATATATAGTCTCATCTACAAATTTGTTAATGTTCGGGACAGGAAAGTCTTTTGCCATCCAAAGCATTTCAGATATCAAGGGGGTTAATGCTTTGGATACGGACAAGGCGATGTGTTTTGTTGATAAAGGTATTAATGTTGTCTATGGAGCTAATGGTTCCGGAAAATCGGGATATATACGTATTTTCAAAATGGTTTCAGGTGCAACATACCGAGAGAATATAAAGCCTAACATATACAAAACCAAGCGCGTCAATCCCCGATGTGATATCACCATAAAAGAGGATGGAAAATCTCCACAAACATTAAGTTGTAATCTTCTAAAAGCTGGAGAGTACGGCATACTTAAGAGAATTGATATTTTTGATTCTAAAATTGCACAAGGGTATATTAGCGAAGAAAAAGAAGCATCTTTTGAACCGTGGATCTTTAGTTTGTTTAGCTGTTTGGGAGAAACGGCTGCAAAGGTAAAGGAAGAATTAAACGAAAGAAAGGAAAAGGTACATCTAGAAAAATACAATATTCCAGAAGAATTGACGGATGATCCAGAGGTTAAATTACTTGATAAGTTATCGTATCATTCAAAACTGGAAGAATATGTGAAAGATTATAATGAAAAAGACGAGGAGAGATTAGTTGATCTTACTGGAAAGTTACAGATTGAGAAAAATGAGCTTAACATCAGATTAAATGATGAAAAGATTACAAATTTAATAGAAATTGGAGAGTATTTTAAATCCTTTGAATCTTTCTATAAAGCAGATAATCTTGAAAAAATATCTGCTCTTGCTAAAGATTGGGAATCTAAGAAACATGCATATGATCTTTCTGAGGAGCTTCTAAACAAGAATATTGATAGTATAGATAAAAGAAAGTCAAATAATGATGCTTGGCGCGAATTATGGAAACAGGCTCGCATGTTATTTGATTCAATAAAAGACAAAGAAGAAAAAGATTATACAGAATGTGGTGGCGTTTGTCCTCTTTGCCATCAGATAATTCCTGCTTCTTTAGCAGAGCGTATGAAGACAATTGATGAATATGTAAATGGCATAGCAGCTTCTTCAGAACAACTGGCTAAAGCCAATTATTGTAAAGCTATTATTTATCCTCAAATTGTAGACACCCATGACATTATTAAGAAAATAGGTGATGTTGATCCAGATTTGAATGAACAAATAGTAATAGTTAATAATGATTTGATAGATAATAGAATGTCTATTGATAATGTGGTTGATAAACCTGTAACTCTAAAAACTGTGGATTTAAGTAAGGTTATTATTTCTTTAGAAAACATAGTTCGTGGCTTAGAACTAGAGAATGATAATCTGCACAAGTTAAACACTGTTGAAGATCAAATCAAAATTCGTGATGAAATCCGAGCCCTTAAAATTAAAAAGGTAATGAAAGCAAATGAACAAACAATCCGTGAAAACATTTCTAAACTACAGAAAATACAACTATTGAATGAGGCTGTGAAATATACATCTACAAATAAACTTACTAGCAAGAGCAAAGAACTAGCAAAGTTGCATATTACGGATGCTTACATTAATAGGTTTAACGATGAGCTAAAAAAGTTGTCAGGAAGTGGACTAACTGCACAAATAGTTCAAGGAAAAGGACGAGCTGGAAGAAATCCATATAGAGTGCAGTTGTGTAATGCTGAAGGGGAGTATGTCTCTCCTAAGGATATATTAAGTGAAGGAGAGAGCAGAGCTGTCTCGTTGGCTGCTTTTTTTGCAGAAGCATCAGGAAGGACAGAAACTTGTCCTCTTATTGTTGATGATCCGATTTCTTCTCTAGATTATGAATATGAAGAGCGAGTAATCGCAAGACTTGCTGAAGCTGCTCAGAACCGACAGGTTATTGTATTTACACATCGAATTTCTCTAGTGGTAGGACTTAGTGAAAAATTGAATAATAGTTCTTTATTTAATGAGTTAAGTCTAAGAGCTACTAAAGATCGGAAAGGTATCCCCGGAAGTCCGGATGTGAGTGCTGGTAAATCAGATAAAATTCTTAATAAGCTGATTAATGAGAATCTTCCAAAACTGAACAAAATGGATGAACTCAGCGAAGAATACAAACGGGAAAAGCATTATATATGTCAGCAATTTAGGAACTGTGTTGAAAAAAGTGTAGAGGAGTACTTACTTGGAGAAGTTGTAATGCGCTTTAGAAGAGACGTGCAAACAAAACGAATTAAATGTTTACCATCTATTACATTGTCGGACTGTGATATGATTGACAAGATGATGTCAAAATACTCTGCATATGATCATTCGATGTCGTATGAAGCTCCACTGATTGAGTTTGAAGTTTCTGATATAGAGAAAGATATGACAGATTTTTCCTCTTGGATTAGTGCACGGAAGAAAAATATGAAGTGAAAAGGGAAACAATTAAGCTACCCAAAGACACTTTACGTACTAAAATAGTTACAGAATAGGTGGAATAAATGGAGAAACTCCACAAGATATTCGAGTCTGCAAAGAGTTTTAATAAGGAAAGGGAGCTGAAAGCCTTTTTAATAATGGAAAAACAGATCCCTTATTTATCAATATAAGGAATTCAGACAACTTTTCTTCTATTATCATCAGGATCCACAAATTCTATTCTCAAGTTTTTACCCATTCCTTGCGCTAGTCTCTTAAGAGTTTTAATTGATGGATTTCCATTACCGTTTTCTATCTTGCTAATATCACCTTGAGCAATACCTGTTTTCCTTGCTAATTCACTTTGAGTAAGACCAGATGACTCTCTGGCATTAATCAAAGCTTGAACAAGAGAAAACTCAGCTTCAAGAGCATCCCATTCCTTTTTGAATTCTGAGTCTTTTAACTGTTTATTAAGATATTCATTAAATGTGGTTTCTTTTTTCATGTTATCTATCTGCTTTCGTAATATATGTATTGATATGTTGTTGTTTTGATGTGTGTTTTATGTTTTATTATATTGCTTGCTCAAAAAAATCTTGTTAAGAGTGCAGTTAATCTTGAATCGAATAATCATCTCTGTATTTAATTGCCCGTTCTATTTCTGAAGGCGGTGTTCTATTCGTCTTTTTAACAAAACCATGAGTTAAAACAGCTTTGTTACCAGTCACATAAAAATATAAAACGCGAGAAATATCACTTCCTTCTTTTGCTCGTAATTCAAAAATTCCATCTCTTAAATATTTAGTATAAGGTTCTCTTAACTTGTTTCCGTTAACTTGAAGCAAATGAATAATTCTTGTCATTTTTGCTTTCATCTTTGGATCTAAGCTTTCTAAAAAGTCAATAGCAGGCTCTTCTCCTTTCGCATTCATATAAAAAACGACTTGCATTAATAATAAACCTTTCTATAGGATATAAACTATAAATAGTATATAGGTTTTATCCCATATGTCAAGTGCTAAGAAAAATAACGCTGTCATTACCGATTGGAAAAAAGAGCCCCATGCGTTCTTAGCTATTATTTCCGGTTTATCAATCGACATTGCATATTTTGGATTGTTCGAAACCACTATTTGAATATGCAATCCCAGGGATATACAAGGATTTCTGGAGAGTTATTTGAAAAATTATTATTGATCTAGGGATATATTTAATCATCATTTTAAGAAAGAGAGACATTAACAATACAGAAGTATTTACAAAGAATCATATGAGCTCACTTATTGCAAATATCACTTATAGATTGAGTACTACCGTGAGTTCAAAATGAGTTCACGAGAACTGAAAAACATATACAAATGAGTTCAATGAGTATAAAGCTATTACCGCAAATGCAATAAAACAAAGTATTTGCAAATGGCTTCCAGATAAAAGCGAACGAGCTTGAATAATTGCAAAACGCTGGAAATGCCCGTAAATAGGGCATTTCACTTTTTTAAGCCACCAAAAAGCCACTAAATTTCGAACTCATATATTTTGGAGACAGTAGCAGAACCATATTCAATTAATGGATCTGTAGCATAAAAAGTTATCAAGAGAACTTTACCCGGATGATATAATTATCTTGTCTGAGGGAGTGATCCCTTAGTCGGGAAAATATACAGATAGTTATTCAAGGAGCAACGATTGATTTACAAAGAGACAGAAGCAAAAGGAAGTAAGAACCTGTCATATATAAGGTTTAATGAATGGAAGGATGACGTCATTTTATTTTTCCATGGCTTTACAGGTTCAAAAGCATACTTTCCTGACATAACGAATGATGAATTATGTGTTATATCTTTTGACAGGCCCGGTGTAGGCGAGTCGTCTGTTGAAGCATACTATTCAATGGAAAACTTCCTTCAGGATGTTTGTGATGTGTTGAAAAAGCATGGGGTCACATCGGTAAAACTGATCGGACACAGCGCCGGGGGCTATTATGCTCAGGTTTTTGCAGGCATGTTTCCGGAGATAACCAAGTCTGTCACATTAGTCAGTAGTATGGTTCCTCTTAATTGTGATGCAACAAAAAAGATCGTTAAAGGACAATGGAGATTCATTACCTTATTATCGTTGAAGTTCAAGGGATTCTCGAAATTCTACTTCAAGAAAATGGCACAGGGAATAAACGGCAACTATGATAAACAACTGGCTTCCAATATGAAAACTCTGCCTGAGATCGAGAGAAAGTTTATGGAAGACCACCCTGAAATGATCAGAGATGCTGTTATAAACGCTGTGGCTAATGATGGACTTGGTGTGTGCTATGATGCTTACGCTTTATGCCAAAAGCGAGAAAAGATTACGATCTCACCCGATATTCCCGTCTATGTCTGGTACGGAACGGAGGATACTACGGTTCCAATAACATTTATAGAGTATTTTAAGACAACATATCCGATCAAACAAACTCATTTGATTGATAAAGTAGGACATATGTTTTTCTGACTAACTGGGAAGAAATCATCAAGGAGATAGTGGGATAAATAAACAGTAAAACGTACGTAGCAGATTCATTTATTGATTTTATGAGGAAAGAATTGGAAGTATCGGATTTCTTTATTAAGTAATCTCAGGAATTAAGCTACTTTACTCGGTTGATATAATGATTTATGAAGTGGTACAGGGATGTTAAAGTTTATAAGACTGTTTAAGCATTATTATTTTGGAATTTCCTTTGCCGGTATAGCCGCTTTTGTAATCCAGGAACTTCCATACATTGTAATGCCGCTGATCAATCCGTCATCAAATCCGATTATGAATATGCAAAACGGGATCAAATGGCTTGAGATTGCTCAGGGCGTGTTTGGCGTTCTGTCCATGGTCCTTCTTATGGTGATAGTAAGAGATGATGTCAAAGCGTTTTCGATAGCTTCGCAAAAGGAAAAACTGTTCTTCTTTTTATCCTTGGCAATGATATTGATCAACTTTACCGGATGGGCATTTTACTATATGGGATATCAATCCGGATGGTTGATCGTACTGACACAATTCGCCGTTGTCCCTTTGTATTATCTGTTTTATGGCTTTTGGAAGAAAAACTATTTACTGGTTTTTTCTTCTGTTCCGTTCTTTGTAATTCATACGATAAACGGATATATTCATTTTATGATGGTACGGTAAATTATCAGTTTGATATGACAAGAGGTGCCAAATGAAGATCAGGCAAGTTTATTTCAGTAAAGGATCGTGTATCGTTTCTATAATGATCGCAGTGCTCTGTATTGCTATAACAGTCATTGCGCAATTGGTACCGTCCACATATACATCTTTTGCATTCACATATCCGATCAAGTACCCCTGGCAAGTAATTACATATTTGTTTTTACACGGATATACAGAGGAAATACTTCCTCCGGATTTTCCGTATGCTGCGATGCAGATTACAGTCGGTCATTTGATCTACAATTTATTATTGGTGATCCCGTTTGGAATCCTGGTTGAAAAAGTCATCGGCAGAACAAGGTTCCTGCTGTTATCAATATCGGCATGGCTCGTTCATATGCTCTTTACGCTTATCCTGTTTATGGTTATAACGCCAAAAGGGGAAACGAATCTGGCAGCAGGTGCTTCGGGACTTGCATTCTCCTATATGCCGATAGGAATGTTTATCTTATCCTTACTTGGAAAGAAATATGGATTTAGGCAATTGTTTAAACAGGTCTCTTTTTACTTATTATTCCCGATTGCGATAATGACCTTGATGATCGCGGTGAGTCCGAACATAAAAGGGGTTACCGGAATCTGGTCAATGATAATGCATATATTAGGTATATTAGTAGGGATCATCTTTTCGGTTATAAATCGTAAGAGGATCAACGATTTTCTTCAAGGAATTGACGGCTGATCATAGCAAGTTATATAGACAGAACAAACGACAAAGTAAGATTGATTGAATATGAACAATACCAAATGGAATGAGAAGAAAAAATGAGAGTGATAATAGAAACAGAAAGATTAATTATTAGAACTCTTAGACCTGGTGATGAACATGCGGTATTTGCTTGGGCAGGTGATCCGGATGTTGCAAAATATATGATATATCCACAG